>CALQLM010000325.1 GCA_943331415.1 Bifidobacterium breve | reverse complement strand
TCGCGGTCCGGATGATCGGGCCGTAGAGGTTCGCCGATCGCCGGAGAAATTCCCATGCCTGTCGCAACGAACCGGGCGCATCAGCATCGGCGGAATCGTCGGCGATGCGATCACTCCGGGTGAACTTCAGCACAACCATCATGAACAGGTGCGAGATCGCACTGGTGAACAGCACGACAGCGGTGCCGAAATACCCCATCAGGTAGCCGCCGATGACGGGGCCGGTGGCCCGGCCGATATCGCTGCTCAGCGAATTGAACGAAAGAGCGGCAACGACTTTGTCTTTCGGCACCAGCTCGTACAGGAACGGCTTCCACGACGACTGCTGAACCACGACTCCCACGCCGAGTAGGAACATCGCGAACAGTAGTAATCGCGGGGTCAGATCCCAGCCCCCGGCGATCGCGATCACGCCGAGCAGACCGGTCACACCCAGCATCCACACCTGGGAGGCGATCATCATTCGGCGATGGCCGACCGAATCCGTCGCGATGCCTAACGGAATCGCGAACAGGATGAAGGGCAGACTCGACACCGTCTGCACCATGCTGACCAGTAATGGGCTATCGGTCAGCGACGTCATGGTCCAGGCGACGCCGAGATTCAGCATCACCAGGCCGAGGTTGAACACCAGGTTGGCAGTCCAGACGTTGCGGAATCGCCGCTGGCCGAACAGCTCGTAGCCCGAGCCCGGTGTGGTCATGGGTGCAGGTGTGGTGATCTACGTAGCCGCTGCCGCATCCCGTCGAGGTTCTCGAACACCGTCTGCAACTGCAATGCAACCTGCTCGGGTGCGGTCCCGCCGCGCGCGTTACGGGATTCCACCGACCCGGTGACCGTCAGTACCTCGCGCACCTGGGGCCCCAGTTCGGCGCTGATCGCCGCGAGCTCGTCATCGCTGAGTTCATCAAGGCCCACCCCGCGGCCCTCGGCGGCGCGCACCGCCGCGCCGGCGGTCTCATGCGCGGTACGGAACGGCACACCGCGGCGCACCAACCACTCGGCGACGTCGGTGGCCAAGGTGTAGCCGGCCGGGGCCAACTCCGCCATCCGCTCGACATCGAAGACCAGAGTGGCGACCAGACCGGCCATGGCCGGCAGCACCAGTTCGAGTTGGGCCACCGAATCGAAAACCGGTTCCTTATCCTCCTGCAGATCACGGTTATAGGCCAACGGCTGCGCTTTGAGTGTGGCCAGGAGACCCGCGAGGTTGCCGATCAACCGGCCGGTCTTGCCGCGAGCCAGTTCGGCGATATCCGGATTCTTTTTCTGCGGCATGATCGAACTTCCGCTCGACCATGCATCATGCAGGGTCACATAGCCGAATTCCGTTGTGCTCCAAAGAATTATATCTTCAGCCAGCCGCGAGATGTCCACAGCGATCATGGCCAGCACGAAGGCGGCCTCGGCGGCGAAGTCCCGCGAGGCCGTGGCGTCGATAGAATTGTCCGCCGCTGCGGCGAAACCCAGGTCCGCGGCGATAGCGTCGGGATCCAGGCCCAGTGATGATCCGGCCAATGCACCGGAACCGTACGGCGATACCGAGGCCCGGTCGTCGAAGTCGGCGATCCGATCCACATCGCGCAGCAACGGGTGCACATGCGCCAGCAGATGATGCGCAAGCAGTACCGGTTGGGCGGCCTGCAGGTGGGTCTTGCCGGGCATGACCGCACTCGGGTGCGCGGCCGCCTGGGCGGTGAGCGATTCGATGACGTCGAAGACGCCATCGGCCACCCGGCGCATAGCGTCACGCAGCCACATCCGGAACAGCGTGGCCACCTGATCATTGCGCGACCGTCCGGCCCGAAGCCGGCCACCGACATCCGGTCCGACCCGGTCGATGAGTCCGCGTTCCAGTGCGCCGTGCACATCCTCGTCGGTGACGATCGGGAGGAAACTGCCGTCGGCGATATCCGAACCCAGGCTGTCCAGCCCGGCCAGCAGCGAGTCGCGTTGATCGTCGGTCAACAGACCCGCGCGGTGCAGCACCAGTGCGTGCGCCTTCGAGGCCATCACGTCATAGGGCGCCAGCACCCAGTCGAAGTGGGTGGACTTACTCAGCGCCGCCAGTGCCGGGGCGGGCCCGTCGGCGAAGCGACCGCCCCACAGCGAGCCCTCGTTGGTGGTCATGTCTGTTCGCCCCGAATATCTCGGGCGGCGGCAATCTTCGACGACAGACCGTGCAGGTGTACGAAGCCCTTGGCGGCGGACTGATCGAAGGTATCGCCCGCGTCGTAGGTGGCAAGGTTGAAGTCGTACAGCGACTCCGGGCTGCGCCGGCCGTTAACCGCGATATGCCCGCCGTGCAGCACCATCCGGACCTCACCGGTCACCCGTTCCTGGGTCTTGGCCACGAAGGACTCCAGCGCGGTCTTCAGCGGCGAGAACCACAGGCCGTCATAGACCAGCTCACCCCAGCGCCGGTCAGTGGTGCGCTTGAACCGGCCAAGTTCGCGCTCCAACGTCACATGCTCCAGTTCGGCGTGGGCGGTGATGAGCACCATCGCACCGGGCGCCTCGTAGATCTCCCGGCTCTTGATGCCGACCAGTCGGTCCTCGACGACGTCGAGGCGGCCGACGCCCTGGGCGCCGGCGCGCCGGTTGAGTTCGACGATGGCTTCCAGCACAGTGACCGGGTTGCCGTCGATGGACACCGGCCTGCCGCTCTCGAAGCCGACGATCACCTCGTCGGGGGTGTTCCAATTCAGCGTCGGGTCTTCGGTGTAGTCGTAGACGTCCTTGGTGGGCGCATTCCACAGGTGCTCCAGGAAGCCGGTCTCCACCGCGCGGCCCCACACGTTCTGGTCGATGGAGAACGGTGAGCGCTTGCTGACGTTGATCGGGATCGCGTTCTCCTCCGCGAACGCGATCGCCTTCTCCCGGGTCCAGGCATAGTCGCGGACCGGGGCCAACACCTCGAGATCCGGTGCCAGCGTGGCGAATCCGACCTCGAACCGAACCTGGTCGTTACCCTTGCCGGTGCAGCCGTGCGCGACGACACCGCCGTCGTACTGCCGGGCAGCAGCCACCAGATGTTTGACGATCAGCGGCCGGCTCAGTGCCGACACCAGCGGGTAGCGGTCCATATAGAGGGCGTTGGACTCGATGGCCGGCAGGCAATACTCGTCGGCGAACTCGTCGCGGGCGTCGATGACGACGGCTTCGACGGCACCGCAGTCGATGGCACGCTGGCGCACCACCTCCATATCCTCGCCGCCCTGTCCGAGGTCGATAGCGACAGCCACCACCTCACGGCCGGTCTCCTTGCCGATCCAGCT
>CALQLM010000324.1 GCA_943331415.1 Bifidobacterium breve | reverse complement strand
GTCGGACCCCGGGGCACCGAGCATTCTGGTGAAGCCCTCCAGCGCGGCACCGAAGTCGCTCGGGATGAGCCACACCTTGTTCGCCTCGCCCTGCGCCATCTGCGGCAGCGTCTGCAGGTACTGATAGGCCAGCATTTCCGGCGTGGGTCGACCCGCCTTGATCGCAGCGAAGGTCTTCTCGATGGCCTTGGCCTCGCCCTGGGCCTGGAGGTACTGGGCGGCCCGTTCGCCCTGTGCCCGAAGAATCCGGGACTGCCGTTCCGCCTCCGCGGCCAGGATCGCCGCTTGTTTGGCGCCTTCGGCCGCCAGGATCTGTGCCTGCTTCTGGCCTTCGGCCTGCTTGATCGACGCCTCGCGGGTGCCCTCGGCAGTCAAGATCACCGCGCGCTTCTCCCGGTCGGCCCGCATCTGCTTCTCCATCGAATCCTGGATGGACGGCGGCGGATCGATACTGCGCAACTCGACCCGGGCGACCCGCAGACCCCATCTGCCGGTGGCCTCGTCGAGCACCCCCCGCAGTTGGGCATTGATCTTGTCGCGGCTGGTGAGGGTCTGCTCCAACGTCATACCGCCGACCACATTGCGCAGCGTGGTCGTGGTGAGTTGCTCCACGCCGACGATGTAGTTGCTGATCTGGTAGACCGCAGCTTGGGGACTGGTGACCTGGAAGTAGACCACGGTGTCGATATTGACCGTGAGATTGTCCTCGGTGATCACCGGTTGCGGCGGGAACGAGACCACCCGTTCGCGCAGATCCACCCGGGCCCGGATCCGGTCGATGAACGGGATCAACAGGGTGAGCTGTCCGGACACCGTCTTGCTGTAGCGGCCGAGACGTTCGATGACGGCCGCCTCGGCCTGCGGGATGAGGGCGACTGACTTGGCGACGACGATGGCGGCGAAGATCACCAACACCGCCAGCACCACCAGACCGGTGATAGCGCCGTCCATATCGACTCCTTCTTATCCGGGGATCATGGGTTCTGCCAGACCACCGCGGTGGCCCCGTCGATATGCATGACGGTGACCTGTTCGCCGGGCTGGTAGATATCGTCGTCGTTGTAGGAGCGGGCCGTCCAGACCTCGCCGTCGAGTTTGACCTGACCCTGATGACGGCTGACCGGCTCCAGTACCAGTGCGCGCTGGCCCTCAAGTGCCTTGACCGGATCGGGCAGTCCGTGGCCTGCGGTAAGCCGGCGCCGCAGCGCAGGGCGAACGAGCACCAGCAGCAGAACCGAGACCACCAGGAAGACCGCACCATCAACCCAGATCGGCGGGTCCAGTAGCCAACTCGATCCCGCGGCCGCCAGTGCGCCACCGGACAGCATCAGCAGAAACATATCGCCGGTCAGCGCCTCGGCAGCGGCGAGCCCGAGACCGACAATCAGCCAGATCAATGCCCCGGGCATACCGCCAGGATACGCCCAGATCAACGGCGCGTCGGGTGCCTACCGCCACATTGGCGAACAACTACACTCACGACCATCATGTGGTGCCCCAGTGTGTCGTTCTCGGTTTGGGCTAACGCCTGGCTTGCCGGCCAGGCTGCACCCGACGATGTCCTTGATGCGCTAAGTGCCTGGGCACCAATACATTCGGTCACTGCATATGACGCGGTCGCGGCCGGACGAACCGGACTGCCGTGGCCGGATGTGGATGCTGCGGGCGCCATGTCGCTGCTGCAGACGGTCCGCACCGCGGCCGGTCCCCGCTATGCCACCAGTTGGCCCGCGCGGCCGGCGATCGACCTGGTACTGCCCGTGCCCGGCGACGTTCGAGGCCTGCCGGCCGGCACCCAGTTC
The DNA here is from genome assembly GCA_943331415.1 of Bifidobacterium breve. Taxonomy (GTDB): domain Bacteria; phylum Actinomycetota; class Actinomycetes; order Mycobacteriales; family Mycobacteriaceae; genus Mycobacterium. The sequence continues at coordinate 1,486 of CALQLM010000324.1, read as the reverse complement.
CAGCGTGACGCACTCGATGTCGGCGAGGCAATCGTGGTGCGGGCACCCGAGGGTGAAGCGATCGGCCTGGTTCCCGCGTTCGAGTGCGGCGATGAGGACGACTCTGAGGTGCCCGAGATCACCGTGCTGTCCTGGTCGGTGTACTCACTTCCCGGCGGTCCGGCACCCGATCAAATCGAACTCGGCGACGCCGAGTACGCACTGCGGTCAGCGGTCCGGTCGGCCGCAGAGACGTTGGGGGGTCTGCAACCGGTCCCCGGCTGTGAGGACCCACGCGCGTTGGTCGAGGAGTTGCTGCAGGCCGGAAGTTTCCACCGAATTCCCGATCATGCTCCAGATCGGGCCCTTCGGGTGCTGTCCACTGCCGCGCACGTCGACGCCATCATCGCCGTCAGTGGCGGACCGACCCCGATCGTCACGCAGAGCGCATCCGAAGAGCAGATCGCGGATGCGGCGATACGGCCACTGGCGACCGTCGTCCGGGCCGCCCGATCGGCTGCAGTCAGCGCGATCCTGCAGTCGGCCTGGAACTAGCAGCCGCCTCGCGGGCGCTTGCCTCGCAATCCGCGGTGCAAAAACGTCCGTTTACGCTCGATCCATAGCCCGGAACGGGTTGTGGCCCAACGACTCTCGCCGGGTCTCGGCCTTCCCGTTTCTCGTCGAGAAGGCCCAGTGCGAGTTGTGCGAACCGCGGCGAAGCGTTGGGTGTTGTCGCCCTGGCGAGTGCGATGCCGAGACCGTCCGCCTGTTCGGCGAGTTCACTGTCGAGGTCCCAGATGACCTCGATATGGTCAGCGACAAACCCGATCGGGCAGACGATGACGGCCTTGGTTCCTGCTTCTGCCAGAGCGGAAAGGTGATCGGCCACATCGGGTTCCAGCCACGGGACTGTCGGTGGCCCGGACCGGGACTGCCACACCTGGTCATAGTCGGCGTAACCGGCTGCTGCCGCCACGAGACTCGACGAATAGGCGACCTGGCGCGGGTAGAGATCCGGCCCGCACCGATTGGCCGCCCGTAGCGGGATGGAGTGCGCGGTGAACACCAGTCGAGCGTGTTCACGCAACGGCGCCGGTAGTGTTGCGGCCGCCTCCGCAATTCCATCAGCGAACATCTCCACCAGGAGTGGGTGATCGAAGTACTGCCGAAGTTTGATCAAGTCGGGCGCGCCGTCGACCGATTCGCGGGCACCGGTGATGTCCTCCTGGTACTGGGCACACCCGGAGTAGCCGCCCCACGCCGAGGTGCTGAAAACGGCGGCGCGGGTGATGCCATCCGCTTTCATCGTCTCAACGGTGTCGGCGATGAACGGATCCCAGTTGCGGTTGCCGAAGTACACCGGCAGCGTCTCGCCGCGTTCAGCGAGTTCGGCCCGGATCTGCTCGATCAGCGCGCGGTTGATCCCGTTGATAGGCGACACCCCACCGAAGTGCAGGTAGTGCTCGGCGACGGACACCAACCGCTCCGGCGGAATGCCCCGGCCGCG
>CALQLM010000323.1 GCA_943331415.1 Bifidobacterium breve | reverse complement strand
GCTAAACATCCGGAACTGCACTCGGATGTGCCACCGCCGCCGACGAATCCGGCCGGCCCGAACGCTCCTGAACTTCCGGCTCAATCGCCGGCTGCTGTCGACGGTAAGGCTCTGAGCCAGCAGGCGGTCGTCGAGGCTCTCGGCACCGATGTTCCGCCGCGCGAGGCCGCCGAGCGCATCACCTTCGCCACCTGGGCCATCGTCACCGGCAAATCGCCGGGCGGCATCTTCAACGAGTTACCGAAGATTGACGATGAGACCGCGGCCAAGATCGCCGCGCGGCTCTCCGAGCGTGCCGAGGGCACCATCACCGTCGAGCAGGTGCAGGCCGCCACGACGATCGAGGAACTGGCTACTGATGTCCGCGAGTACCTGGAGGCGGGCGAACTAGAGGGCTTCGTGCGCACGCTGCGGGCGCCCAAAGAAGGCGTCGACAGCGTGCCGATATTCGTCTTCCACCCGGCCGGCGGCTCAACGGTGGTCTACGAACCACTCATCAAGCGACTGCCATCGGACAACCCCGTTTACGGACTTGAACGGGTCGAAGGTTCCATCGAAGAACGGGCCCGGCAGTACGTGCCCAAGCTCCAGGAGATCGGCGGCAACGGCCCGTTCATCCTGGCCGGCTGGTCACTGGGTGGGGCTCTGGCCTACGCCTGTGCCGTCGGCCTGGCGCGCGCCGGAGCCGACGTCCGGTTTGTCGGCCTGATCGACACGGTCCGGGCCGGAGAAGACGTTCCGCAGACCAAGGAGGAGATCCGCGCCCGCTGGGACCGCTACGCGCTGTTTGCGCAGCGCACCTTCAACGTGGAGATCCCGGCCATACCGTACGAGCAACTTGAGAACCTCGACGACGACGGCCAGGTTCGATTCGTGCTCGATGCAGTCAAGGACAGTGGGGTCAACATTCCCGGTGGCGTCATCGAACATCAGCGGACGTCGTATCTGGACAACCGTGCGCTGGACACCGCCAATATCGAGCCCTTCGATGGTCATGTGACCCTCTACATGGCGGACCGCTACCACGATGACGCGATCATGTTCGAACCGCGCTATGGCATCCGCCAACCCGACGGCGGATGGGGCCAATTCGCATCCGATCTGGAGGTGGTGCCGATCGGCGGCGAGCACATCCAGGCGATCGACGAGCCCTACATTGCCAAAGTGGGCGCTCACCTTAGCGAGGCCATCAGCCGTATCCAGAGTGAGTCGACGGACGTGCAGGAGAAGCAGCCGAAGTGACTGAGAAGACCACCGCCAAGCTGCTAGCCGAGTTGCGCGAGAAGCTGGAACTGGCATCCGAGCCTGGCGGTGAGACCGCGGCGGCCAAGCGCGATAAGCGTGGGATTCCCAGTGCCCGTGCTCGGATCCACGCACTGCTCGACCCGGGTAGCTTCCTGGAAATCGGCGCGCTGGCTCGCACGCCGGGCGATCCCAATGCGCTCTTTGGAGACGGCGTGGTCACCGGGCACGGCACCATCAACGGCCGCCCGATCGGGGTTTTCTCGCACGACCAGACCGTGTTCGGTGGCTCAGTGGGAGAGATGTTCGGCCGCAAGGTGGCCCGCCTGATGGAGTGGGTTGCCATGGTCGGCTGCCCCATCGTCGGCATTAATGACAGCGGCGGCGCTCGCATCCAGGACGCGGTCACCTCGCTTGCCTGGTACGCCGAGCTCGGCCGTCGTCACGAACTGCTCTCCGGTGTGGTGCCGCAGGTTTCGATCATCCTCGGCAAGTGCGCGGGCGGTGCGGTGTATTCGCCGATCCAGACCGACCTGGTGGTCGCGGTGCGCGATAAGGGCTACATGTTCGTCACCGGACCCGATGTCATCAAGGACGTCACCGGAGAGGACGTCACGCTAGATGAGCTCGGCGGCGCTGACTATCAAGCCCGGTATGGAAACATCCACCAGGTCGTGGACTCCGAAAAGGACGCCTTCGCCTATGTACGCGAATTCCTGGAGTTCTTGCCGCCCAACACATTTGACGATGCGCCGGTAATCAACCCTGGATTGGAACCAGAGGTTACACCGGAAGATCTCGAACTCGACAGCATCGTGCCGGACGCTGACAACACCGCCTACGATATGCACGACATTCTGTTGCGGATCTTCGATGACGGTGACTTCCTTGACGTCGCCGCCCAGGCCGGTCAGGCGATGATCACCGGTTTCGCCCGCGTCGACGGCCGGCCGGTCGGCGTGGTCGCCAACCAGCCGATGATGATGTCGGGTGCGATCGACATTGAGGCCTCTGACAAGGCTGCGCGTTTCGTAAGGTTCTGCGACTCGTTCAACGTGCCCCTGGTGTTCGTCGTCGACACCCCCGGCTTCCTGCCCGGTGTGGAGCAGGAGAAGAACGGCATCATCAAGCGCGGCGGCCGGTTCCTCTACGCCGTTGTCGAGGCCGATGTTCCAAAGGTGACCATCACCGTTCGCAAGTCCTATGGCGGGGCGTACGCGGTGATGGGGTCCAAACAGTTGACTGCTGACCTCAACCTGGCCTGGCCGACCGCGCGCATCGCCGTCATCGGGGCCGACGGCGCCGCACAACTTTTGGTGAAGCGGTTTCCCGATCCGACGGCACCCGAGGTGCAGAAGATCCGTGCCGACTTCATCGAGGGCTACAACCTCAACATGGCGATTCCCTACATCGCTGCCGAACGGGGTTTCATTGATGCCGTGATCGAACCGCACCAGACCCGATTGATGCTGCGCAAGGCCATGAAATTGCTGCGGGACAAACAGATCCAGCGCGTCGTACGCAAGCACGGACTTATCCCGATCTGATGGCCACCGATTCGATCGACACTGTCGAGCCCAGGCTGTACATCTTCCCTCACACCGGCGGTTCGGCAGAGTTCTACCTGCCATTCGCTAGGGCGTTCACCGGCGGTACGAAATGTGTGGCGGTTCAGTATCCCGGCAAACGCGCCGGCAAGGATCTCTCGCAGTACACCAGCATCCCGGAAATGGCCGATCGTCTCTGCGTGATGCTCAAACCCGAGGAGACGCCGGCGGGTGAGGTGGCGTTCTTCGGTCACAGCATGGGGGCACTGCTCGCCTTCGAGGTGGCGCTGCGCTTCGAGCAGGCGGGCAATCCCATTGCCGCACTGTTCGTCTCGGCCGCTGCTGCCCCCGGACTTCTGCGCCGCATCGCCAATCTGCAGGGCTCGGATGCCCATCTGTTGAGCACGGTCAGCACGGTCACGGGTGCCAATCCGGAATTCCTCAACGACGAAAAGTTCGCCGCGACGCTGTTGCCAACGTTGCGTGGACTCAAGGCCGTTACT
>CALQLM010000322.1 GCA_943331415.1 Bifidobacterium breve | reverse complement strand
CGAGGGCATTGCGCTGCGGTGACCAACTCTGCAGGGCCACGCCGAGATATCGGGTGGCCAGCTCGCCCGGTATCGCCGGTACGCCGGTGGTGCCGCCGGCGAAAGCGGTGACCACATCGGTACCGCCGCTGATCGAGGACACCTCGATATCGCGTCCGACTTCGGTTGTGACCCACTCGAATAGCTCGCCCGGTAAGGGCGAGACGGTGATGCCGAGCGCGCGCAATTGACTCAGGTTGTGCTCGGTGCCGGGGTGCAGTCCGGCTTTCCGGCAGGCCAGCAGATGGCCCGGACTGGTCCCGAAGTAGGTGACCCCCTCGGTCTCGATCACTTGCCAGAGCCGGTCGGCGTCGGGATACATCGGGTGTCCGCTGTAGCAGACGATGGTGCTGCCAGACAGCAGGCCTGCGACACGGAAGTTCCACATCATCCAGCTCAATGCGGTCTGCCAGAAAAACACGTCATCGGTGCCGAGGTCGGCGTGCAGGACCGCGGCTTTCAGATGCTCGAGGATCACGCCGCCGTGGCCGTGCAGGATTCCCTTGGGTGCTCCGGTGGTGCCGGAGGTGAATAACACCCACAGTGGATGGTCGAAGTCCACCGGGGCGACATCGACGGTGATTGGCGTGGCGATGACCTCGCGGTAGTGCGCGCTGTCGAGGAGCAGCAGATGGGGCTCGCCGGGCAACAGGTGCAGGAGTTCTGCTGTGTCCGCACGCTTGTCGATCCATCGGCCATTGAGGCGGTAACCGTCGCAGCTGAACAAAACCTTGGGTTCGAGCTGGCCCAGGCGTGCCGCGGCACCCTGCGGCGCATAATCCTGACCGCAGCCCGACCAGACCGCTCCCAGGGCGGCGGTCGCCAGGCAGGCCCCCATGGCGTCGGCAACATCAGGCAGATAGCCGCCCACCCGATCGCCGGGACCCACCCCCAGGCGCCGCAATTCGGCAGCCACCGCCCCGATGCGCCCCGCCAATTCTGGCCAGTCGATCTGCGTTCGGGTGCCGTCCTCGTCGATGCCGATGATGGCCGGTCCGTCGCGATCGCAATGCCGCAGCACCTGGTCGACATAGTTCAGTCGCACGCCGGGAAACCAGCGTGCGGCGGGCATGGCCGGATCAGCCAGCACGCCCGAGTCGCCTTCGCCGGGGCCGACAGTGGCCCGGATATCGAAGAACTCCCAGAGTGCCCGCCAGAATCGCGCCGGATTGTCCACCGACCACTGCCAGAGCGCCGCGTAGTCGGCTGTGGGGGCCGCATGGTCGGCCGCCGCCGCTGCGGCGAACCGGCGCCACTGCGGTTCCCCGCGGTCAGGTGCGGCCACGACGCCCCTCAGATGAACTCGACGCCGGACATCTTGATCTGGTCGCCCTCGCGTTCCAGGGTGATGACCACTCGCCAGACCCGTGGCTGCTGCTGATCTTTCGGCGCCTGCTTGCCTTCTCGCTGTGAGGTGGCGGAGACCAGGACAACAGCGGAATCGCCGGTCATCGAATCCACGGCCGCATCGTTGATCGTTGCGGTGGTGAGAATCTTCTCGTCCCGGAGAGCCTTGATGAATTCATCCGAGGTCTCATCGAAATTGGCCCTGAACTTCCCGGTGGAGTCATCCAGGACTCGTTGAACACTCTCCTCGGCTTTGGTGAAGTCCATCGACATCAGGTTCACCACATCCTGACGGGCGGCCGCGACGAATTCGGCGGCATTCTGGCGCTGCTGGGCCGACTTCTGGTGCTGCCAGACCATATATCCGGTTGCGCCCAGCAGTCCGGCCGTCACCAAGGTGGTGACGGCGACGACGGCAATCTGCAGCAGCGGAGAGGGCGGCCGCGGAGCAGGTGGCTGGTGCGTTTCGGTCGGGATTGCGTCGGCGGCCTCAAGCTTGCGACGCAACTCCGTCGCCCGGGCACTGGCGGCATCGGCGCGGGCCTGTGCGGCCTCCGCCTCGGCTTCGGCCGCCAGGGCCAGCTCGTTGTCTCCCGGCGGCGACGGGTCGGGATCGCTGGTCGTCATGGCACCTCCTCAGCGCCGGGCTTGGTGAGTCGGCGGGCGGAGAGCGACGCTATCACTGAAGCCTGGAAATCTTTCCTGACCACCGGACTGTAGGGGATCGGGTATGGGACAGTAAGCGCGTGCGATCGTCCGTAGCCACCGCCGTTGTCCTGCTGGTCGCCGGACTCATCACCGCGGCTCCCGCGCAGGCCGACGAGTGCAACGACGCGTTCTGCACGCCCGGGATCATCGGCGGCGTGGTGTTGGGCGCGCCGTGCGCGGACACCTCGTTCTACGTTTTCGGGACGACATCCTGGGGCAGGCTGGTCTTCTGTGGGTCGCCGCGCCGTTATGATCCGCGTTACTTCCGGTCCCCGCCCATGATGGGCATTCGGGAACTCAACTCCAGTTGCTCGGCCAACGAGAACTCCGTGGCTCAAGCTCCCGACGGGCTCTTCCTCACCTGTGCCTTCGAGAACAATCAAGCGATCTGGGTTCGCGGCGACGCCTGATCACCAGTGCCGTAGCGAGCACAGCGCGCCCTTGGGACCGGAGTTCGTGCTCACCACCGTGCCGTCGACCGCAAGCGTGCAGTGGAAATTCGGCGGATTCGGTGACCCCTCGCTGGTGGCCAGCACCATGGCCCAGTACTCCGGGTTGGCCAGCCGGACGTTGAGAACCCATGGCTGATCGGGTCCGAGATTGGCCTCGACGTTGGGGCTGAACAGGTAGGGGTTGTGGCTGTAGTCGGCGAAGTTGGCCGGCTCGAAGTCGCGGTAGTAGATCTCGGAGTAGAACGGTGTCTCCGTGTAGACGGTGTAGGTGACGTCATGCATCACCGGGTCCTCGGCGGCGGCCGGAACCGCGGTAGTAGTGATGCCGGCGGCCAGCAGCACCAGCGGGGCGCCGATCCGGATCAACCACATGGTGTCAGAGTTTGGCATGAGACCTGCGGCAGGGAAGTGCGTTTGGGCCGTCTAGGATCGGTGACTTCGACATTGGGAGGTAGACAAGGCATGGCCTCCGAGCGCCCGGATGTTGACACCACTGCCCAGATCGACTCCCTGATCGACCAGGACCGGGTGGCGGACGCGATGGCCGAACTCGCCGAGGCTGAGGCCGCCGAGGCCCATGCGCAGGCAGAAGCGGAGCTCGCCAAGGCCAGAGCCGCGCGTCTGCGTAACCCGGAATCCGCCGAAACCTTCGACACTGATCGGCCCAGCCCGAAGCCGTCGCCGCCGGCGCGCGGTCTATTCCTGAGGCGGTCCGCTGCGCTGGCAATCGGGGCACTGGTCGTTATCGG
>CALQLM010000321.1 GCA_943331415.1 Bifidobacterium breve | reverse complement strand
TCCCGATCCGGCTACCCGCGTTGCCCGCGGACTGGAAGCCGAACTCGGGTACCCGCGCCGGTATCGAGGGCGGCCGAACCGATCCACGAACCGGAGAGCGCCAACGTGCTGTGCTCACCCGGGTCGGGTACATCGCCCCGTCGAAGATGTTCGTCAGCCTCACCCAGAGCGATGCCGATGAGACATCACTGGTGCAGTCGATCCACAATTCCGTCTACCCCAATGGCGCGCTGGATGTCGACGGCGTGAAATGGATTGTCTACCAAGGCGGCGAGGGTACCGAGCCGGTATGGACCACCCGGCTGACCAGCCCGGCGGGCCCGGTGCAACTGGCCATCACCGGTGCGGGCACCGACGCGGACTTCCGAACTCTGGCTATAGCGACCCAAACCCAACCACCGCTGACCGCGAAACGATAGGAACCGCGATGACCGCTCCCGAAGCAGATCTCACCGGCTGGATGTGTGAACCATTCAGTGCGGCCGGATTCACCCATGATGTCTACCGCAAGGGATCCGGACCCGGCGTAGTCCTCATCCCGGAGATGCCCGGTGTCCACCCCGGTGTCCTTGCGTTAGGAAACCATTTGGTGGACAACGGCTTCACCGTGGTCATTCCTTCGCTCTATGGCACGCCCGGTGCCCCCGCGATGCGTCCGGGGATGGTGCCGGTGCTGCTGCGTGGATGTGTGGCGAAGGAATTCGCCGCACTTGCCACCAACCGGGAGCGGCCGGTGGCCAACTATCTGCGGGCACTGGCCCGCGACTTAAACGCCAAGACGCCGGGCAAGGGTGTCGGTGTGATCGGCCAGTGCTTCTCGGGTGGTTTCGCGCTGGCTGCGGCGGTTGATGACAGCGTTCTCGCGCCGGTGCTCAGTCAGCCTTCGGTGCCGCTCGCGTTGACCGCCAAACAGAAGCGCGATCCCGGACTGTCGGAACGGGAGATGAAGGTCATCGAGAAGCGCGCTGCCGAAGACGGCCTGTGTGCGTTGGGACTGCGGTTCAGCGGCGACCCGATGGCTCCGGGCGAGCGGTTCACGACCCTCAAGGATCGACTCGGGGACGCATTCGAAGTCATTGAGATCGATTCCTCGCCCGGTAACGCCGGCGGGTTCGGGAGGACGGCGCATTCGGTGCTGACCCTGGAGGTGCGCGAGGTCGACGGACAACCGGCCTACGAGGCCCGCAAGCGGGTCGTGGAGTTCCTCAAGGAGCGGTTGACGTAGGCGGTTTTGCGGACTCGCCGGTAGCGGTCTTGGCTTCAATCTTGGACCGACGGCGCTGGAGTAATTTGCGCTTCTGCTCAGGCGGCGACTCGGTCTCCATCTCCACACCCTTGTAGACCGCGAGATACACCGCGATGGTGGTGACGATCACGATCATCAGCACCGGGCCCAGAATGATGCCGAAGAAGCCGAACATGGCGATTCCGGAGAACACCGACAGCAGCATCAGGGCGGGGTCCAGTCGTGCCTCCCGCGGTACCAGGATGGGGCGCAGGAAGTTGTCCACGTTGGTGATGCCGATGAGGTGGAACAGCACCACGAACGCGCCGCCGGCGACGTTGCCGAACAACATCATGCCGATGCCGAACGGAATGGTCACGATGCCGCTGCCAAGTGGGATGACGGACAGGGCGATCAGCAGTATTGCGAAGACGAAGAAGGCGTCGTGGAAGCCGGCGATATAGATCGATATCGCGCCGAGTGTCCCTTGGATGAGCGCAATGATGAACTGGCCCTTGACCGTTCCCTTCACCATGGCGCCCATTTTGGCCAGATACAAGTCGTTGGCTTCCTCGCCGAGGGGGTTCATCCGACGGATCAGGGTGATCAGCTCCGTCTGGTTGACCAGAAGCGATATCAAAACGTAGAGAAAAATAATCGCCGAGGTAATGAGACCGATCGCGCCACCGGCGGCGCCGCTGAGCGTGTGTAGCAGCCATTCTCCGATGGTTTGAGCCACCTTGCCGAGATTGCTGCGTAGCGAGTCCAGCGTGATCGTAGGGGTTTGGAACGGAAGCCTGCCCAGCAGTTGGTTGACTGTGTTAATCGCCTTGTCGCCGAGCGCGTTGAGATCTGCGGTCTTGGCCCAATCCGACACACCGATCAGCATGCGCGAAACCTGAACCGTCGCAAGGGAGACCACCGCAATGACCGGGATGACGACGGTGGCCAGAGCGGCCAGGACGGTCAGCGTTGTTGCCAGCCCGCCGTTGATCTTGGCGCGCAGGCGGTTGTACAGGGGAGTAAACAAGTACGCCACGATGGCCGCGATCACGATCAACATGAAGTAGCGACGCAGGAAGTAGGCGCCGAAAAGTAGGGCCAGCCCGGTCACGACGGCCAGCGCGCGCTTCTGGCTTGGAGTGAATTCGGTCTTCACGTCACTGGCCCATGAGCTTCGTTAAGTGCTCGTGGATGTTCGGGTAGCGCTTGAGGTGTGCCCCGCCGTTGAGATCGAGGATCTCGCCGGTAAGCCACGATGCTTGCGGCGAACAGAGAAACGCCACCGCTGCGGCGATCTCCTCGGGGGTGCCGGCACGGCCCAGAGCGGTGTTCTCCACATAATCGTCGAGCACGCCCGGAATGACCGCTGCTCCCTCGGTCAGCGGGGTGTGCACGAATCCGGGAGCGACGGCGTTGACTCGAACCCCGTGTGGTCCCAGTTCAAGCGCGGCGACTTGGGTGAGCATCGACAGCCCGGCCTTGGCCGCGCAGTAGGCGCTCATGCCGATCGCCGGCTGTCGGGCGTTGAGCGAGGTGAGCGAGACCAGCGCCGCGCCGGGGGAGAAGTGTCGGCCCGCGTGCTTGATCACCAGGAACCCGCCGGTAAGACACACGTCGACCACGGAGCGGAACTGCTCGGCGTCAAGTTCGGTGATCAGGCCGAACCCGCTGAACCCGGCGCAATTCACCACCACATGCAGCCCGCCTTCGCGGGCGACCACGCCGTCGAACAGCGCTGCGACACTTTCCTCGTCGGTAACTTCGACCGCGGCCCAGGTGTGCGGGTCACCGAGTTCGACGGCGCATCGTTCGGCACCTTCGGTGTTGCGGTCGGCGATCGTCACCCGACAGCCCTCACCGGCAAGCACGCGTGCGGTGGCCCAGCCGATCCCTGAGGCACCGCCGATGACGACGGCGACTCGGCTGTCGACCATCGGGATCCTTTCGCCGCCAGAGGTGTTCGGTGAGTCATATTGCCCGACGTTGGCCCGTGCAGGCTGATTCGGGGTGTCGATCTTTGTCAGAGGGCGTCGATATTATTCGAACATGAGTTCGATTAATGAGGCTGTCG
>CALQLM010000320.1 GCA_943331415.1 Bifidobacterium breve | reverse complement strand
CGGGACGGTGGCAAGCAACTCCTCGTGCGTGCCGATGTGCGTAATCGTGCCAGCGCCATCGACGGTGTCGAGCAGTGCGACCTTATCCGCCAACAACAGGGTCGATGCACGATGCGCGACCACGATTCCGGTCACTGCGCCCAGTACTCGGCGCAGTGCTTCGGTGACTACGGCCTCGGTGTGGACGTCGAGGGCGGACAGCGTGTCGTCAAGTACGAGGACGCGTGGCCGAGCCAGGATCGCCCTGGCCAGCGACAGCCGCTGTCGCTGTCCGCCGGACAGACTCATTCCCTGTTCACCGATGCGGGTCTGCAGCCCGAAGGGCAGTTCGTAGACGAATTGCGCGGCGGCGATTTCGATAGCGCTGTGCAGTTCGGCCTCAGTGGCAGCATCTCCGCGTGATCGGCCGAGGGTGAGGTTTTCGGCCACCGACATCGAGAACAGGGTCGGGTCTTCAAATGCGACCGCAACCTCACCTCGAAGCACCTCGAGGGACAGATCACGAATATCGGTTCCGCCGATCCGGATGCTGCCCTCGGTGACGTCGTACAGACGTGGCAGCAGGGCCGCAAGGACGGACTTGCCCGATCCCGTCGCACCCACCAACGCCAGCGTTTCACCGGGTGCGATGGTGAGGGTGACGTGTCGCAATACCCAGGAGTCGGAATCGGGGAATCGGAATCCGACGTCGTCGAACTCAAGGAGGCCGCTGGGTTCCAATCGGCTTCTGGGCGCCGGTTGGGGTCGGGGCCCATCGGTGATTTCGATCGGCGCATCGAAGATCTCGGCAATCCGGTTGGCGGCGGTCATCGCCTCCTGCGTCATCGAGATCAGGAAACCGAGCGATGCGATTGGCCAGACCAGCGACAACATCATGGTGATGAATGCGACCAGTGTGCCGAGGGTGACCAGACCGCGCCCGGCCGCCAGAGCGCCGAACCCCAGCACGATGATCAGCGAGATGTTGGGGATGATCTCAAGCAGAGTCCAGAACTTCGCCGACACCGAGACCTTGCGGATCTGGGTGTCGTAGAGCGCCGTGACCTCCTTGTCGAACCGATCGAAGACATAATCCGCCCGCCCGAAGGACTTGACCGCCCGCAGTCCTAACGCCGCCTCCTCGACTCCGGTGGCCACGTGCCCCGCCTGGTCCTGAGCCAGGCGTGACAATCGGGTGAAGGTGCGTTCGAAGTGCAGCACGGTTGCAGTGACCGGAACCACGGAGAGCAGCACCACGACCCCGAGTGGCCAGTACATCGCGAGAAGGATGATCGTCACCACGGTGATCTGCAGGAGATTGAGCATCAGAAAAACCAGCCCGAAGGACAGCAACCGGCGAATCGTGCTCAGGTCGTTCATGATCCGCGACAGCAGCTGGCCGGATTGCCAGCGCCCGTGGAATGACATCGGCAGGATCTGCAACCGGGCATAAAGATCGTTGCGGATATCGGCTTCAACGGCCATGGTCGCGCGCGAGACCAGCCACCGGCGGATGAACCACAGCGTCGCCTCGGTGATCCCTACCGCGATTGCAGCAGATCCCAGCACCCATAGTCCGTGCTGGTCGCGGTTACGCACCGGTCCGTCAATCACCGCCCTGGTCATCAGCGGGATGGCCACCGTCGCGACCAGGCTGGCAATCGCGATGATGATCATGGCCAGCCAGCGCACCCGGTACGGCATGACATAGGGCAACAGTCGCAGCAGGTCCGACGCCGAGCGGATACGGTCGGGCCGGGGGGCGATCGAGGGGTCCGACCGGGCAGGCCCCATTGCGATAGGCGGATCGGACCGAGGTCCCCCGGAGGTCACGTCGTCCACTACCGAATCGTCTCCCTGTCAGCTGCGTTAGATCATGTCACGGCCATGCCTCCCACCCGTATGCGCACCGATCAGGCAAGATGGCCCTCATGGACAGCAGCTCGGCCACACCACGCGTGCTGGTGGTTGACGACGACCCCGACGTGCTGGCATCCCTGGAGCGCGGTCTGAGGTTGTCCGGATTCGAGGTCGCCACTGCTGTCGACGGCGCCGAGGCACTGCGCAGCGCAACCGAGAATCGGCCGGACGCCATTGTTCTCGATATCAACATGCCCGTACTCGACGGGGTGAGCGTGGTGACCGCGCTGCGGGCCATGGATAACGATGTGCCGGTCTGCGTTCTCTCCGCCCGCAGCTCGGTGGATGACCGGGTGGCCGGTCTGGAGGCCGGCGCTGACGACTATCTGGTGAAGCCGTTCGTGCTGGCCGAACTGGTGGCCCGGGTCAAGGCGCTGCTGCGCCGCCGGGGCGCCACCGCCACATTCTCCTCGGAGACGATCCAGATGGGTCCGCTCGAGGTCGACATCCCCGGCCGCCGCGCCCGGGTCAACGGTGTCGATGTCGATCTGACCAAGCGCGAGTTCGATCTGCTGGCCGTGCTCGCCGAACACAAGACGGCGGTACTCAGCCGCGCCCAGCTGCTGGAACTGGTGTGGGGTTACGACTTCGCCGCGGATACCAACGTCGTCGATGTGTTCATCGGGTATCTACGACGCAAGTTGGAGGCCGGCGGCGCTCCCCGATTGCTGCACACTGTGCGCGGCGTGGGTTTCGTCCTCAGAATTCAGTAGCAGCGCAACGCCCGCCGCAACATCGGCAGTCAGAGACGGGTTATCCGACGCCCAGAAGGTCGATGACGAAAATCAGCGTCTTGCCGGACAGCCGGTGACCCGAGCCGGCGGGCCCGTAGGCCAGCTCGGGCGGAATCACCAATTGTCGGCGACCACCAACCCGCATGCCCGGAATGCCGTCCTGCCAGCCCTGGATGAGACCGCGCAGGGGGAACGTGATGGACTCCCCACGATTCCAGGAGCTGTCGAACTCCTCGCCGGTGTCGTACTCGATGCCGAGGTAATGCACGTCGACCGTATCGCCGGGGCTGGCCTCGGCGCCGTCACCGACGACGAGGTCGGTAATGACCAGTTCAGCCGGAGCAGGGCCTTCGGGGAATTCGATTTCGGGTTTTGTCGTCACCGCGACCACGGTAGTCGGCGCGGGTCACGCGCGCCGCAGAAACAAACCAGTCGGCGCGGGTCACGCGCGCCGCAGAAACAAACCAGTCGGCGCGGGTCACGCGCGCCGCAGAAACAAACCAGTCGGAAAACTCAGCGTCCGCTGAGGTTGATGTAGTCGCGTTCGCCGTAGCCGGTATAAATCTGACGCGGCCGGCCGATCTTGTTCGGCTCTTCATGCATCTCGCGCCAGTGCGCGATCCACCCCGGCAGTCGGCCGAGGGCGAACATCACCGTGAACATCCG
>CALQLM010000319.1 GCA_943331415.1 Bifidobacterium breve | reverse complement strand
CTCGGTGTTCTGGGTGCTGGTAACGGGTCTGCTTGCGGCGTGGAGCACCCCGGTGTGGGGACTGCTGATCACCGGGCTGATTGCCGCCTTCGCCGCCGCGCCGGCGACACTGCTGTTGTTGCGCTACCGCTGGCTGCGCGGGGAGGCGTTACCGCCGCTTCGTCAGGCCAGTGCGCGTCGGCTTCCGCCGTTCGGGTCAGCCGCCCGGCCGGCCATGTCGGCGCTGGGGGCTTCTGAGCGTGGGCTGCACTCCCTACTGGGTGTGATGGGTCGCGGAAACATGGTGCCGCCCAGCGAAATTCAGGAACTCATTGCCGCTGCCGGTCGATCGGCGGCTGCTATGGCGGCAACGGCAGCCGAGGTCACATCAATGGAGCGCGCGGCCGGCGAGAACCCGCATGCGCGGGCCTATCTGGAGCCAACGATCACCGCGTTCACCGCTCAACTCAACAGCGGCGTGTATCAGTACAACGAGATGGTCACCGCTGCAGCGCATCTGGTGTCATCGGTGAACTCCGGTGCGACCACTGCCGGCATGTCTCAGCAGCGCTACCGGCACGAACTGACCGACGCCACCGACCGTCTGCTCGGCTGGGCACACGCCTTCGAGGAACTCGGTCCGTCCCGCTGAACGTGCCCGCGCGCTAGAGCGTCGGACGAAGCGCCGGGATGACGGCGCCGAGCAAACCGCGGGCGAGGGCCTTGGTGAAGTCGAACATGTCGAAATAGTCCCGCCACAGGGTGATGCGGCCGTTTGTCACCTCGAACACCCCGCACACCCAGAACTGCAGCCGTACCGGGCCGAACGCCAGGACGTCGGTGCGCTCGGTCAGCACAGTGGATCCGTTGACGGCGATGCGGTGAATCTTCACCTCGAACCCGGCCCGGCCCTCCATGCCGCGGAAGAGCTTCATGGTGCGGGCTCGTCCGCGGATGGTGGGGAAACCGACATTCTGATAGACGAGGTTCTCGTCGAGCACCGCGCCGGCTCCGTCGACATCCTGGTTCTGCAAGGCGGCCAGGAATATCTCAACGGTGTGCGCGTTGTCGACGCCGGCACCGACGTTCGTGGTCTGCTCGGTCATAGCGCCAGCCTAGAGCCTCGCGGGCCCGGGGCGCTGTGGCATGGTGGGGCGAATGCGGGTCGCCGTGGTCGCCGGACCGGAAGCTGGCCATGCCTTCCCCGCGATTGCGCTGTGTCAGAAACTTGCCGCCGCCGGCGATGAGCCGGTGCTATTGACCGGCGTCGGGTGGCTCGAGACCGCTCGAGGTGCCGGATTGGAGGCGGTCGAACTTCTGGGCCTGGATCCCGACGAGTCGGACGACGACACCGACGCAGGCGCCAAACTGCACCACCGCGCCGCCCGGATGGCACGAATCAACCTTCCGGTGCTGCGGAGTGTGCAGCCTGATCTGGTGGTCTCCGATGTGATCACCGTCTGTGGCGGGATGGCGGCCGAACTTGCCGGCATCCCATGGATCGAACTCAGCCCACACCCGCTGTACCTGCCGTCCCAGGGTCTGCCGCCAATCGGCAGCGGGCTCGCGCCCGGAACTGGCCTGCGGGGACGCCTTCGTGACGCGACCATGCGGGCGTTCACCGCGCGATCGGTGCGGGCCGGTGAGCGTCAGCGCGCCCGGGCACGCCGGGAGATCGGGCTGCCGGGCGTCGATCCCGGTCCGCTGCGCCGACTCATCGCCACCCTTCCCGCCCTAGAGGTGGCCCGTCCGGACTGGCCGGCCGAGGCCGTCGTCGTCGGCCCCCTGCACTTCGAGCCGACCTCGATGGTCCTCGCGGTTCCCGCCGGTGACGGGCCGGTGGTCGTCATCGCACCCTCGACCGCCAGCACCGGCACGGTCGGGCTCGCCGAACTGGCACTGGAACATCTGATCCCGGGTGAAACCCTGCCCGCGGGCTCCCGGCTGGTGGTGTCCCGTATGGACGGAGGCAACGTCGTCGTTCCGCCGTGGGCTGCGGTGGGTCTGGGTCGCCAGGACGATCTGCTGCGCGGTGCCGATGTGGTGGTGTGCGGGGGCGGCCACGGAATGTTGTCCAAGACGCTGCTGGCCGGCGTTCCGGTAGTGGTGGTACCCGGCGGTGGTGATCAGTGGGAGTTGGCGAATCGCGTTGTGCGACAGGGAAGTGCGCGACTCATTCGACCGCTGAGCGCCGAGGCGTTGATCGCCGGTGTCACCGAGGTGCTGTCAGATCCGGGTTATCGGCAGGGGGCGCGGCGGGCGGGGGAGAGTGTCGCGGAGGTACACGATCCGGTGCAGGTATGTCGCGACGCGCTCGGTGTGATCAATGGGTAGGTTCGTGGCGTGCGGCTGACACAATTCCACGAGCTGATCGAGGCCCAGTTTGGTGCCGTTCGCGGCGCCTCGGTGGTGGTGGATCACGTTCTGACCCAACTGGGCGGCCGGACCGCGGTCCAGGCCATCGAAGACGGTGTCGACCCCCGCGATGTGTGGTGGGCGCTGTGTGCCGACTTCGATGTGCCCCGCGACCAGTGGTAGCCGCCAGGACACGTCCCCGACACGCCGCACGGCTTCCTTGCCATCGAACACATGTTCGCTATTGTGAGCGGTGTTCGACCTTCGCTTCCAGGTCAGACCGTTTTGTCAGAGGTCCTCTCTAACGTCACGGCCAACTGACCGACACCGGTCGATCGGACACACCGGAAAGAACGGAGACACCCATGGCACAGCAAGCCCCGGACCGCGACAAGGCTCTCGAACTCGCGCTCGCGCAGATCGAGAAGAATCACGGCAAAGGCGCGGTGATGCGACTCGGCGACGAGGTTCGTCAGCCGATCTCAGTCATCCCCACCGGCTCCATCGCCCTCGACGTGGCGCTGGGCATCGGCGGGTTGCCGCGTGGCCGCATCATCGAGATCTACGGCCCGGAATCCTCGGGTAAGACCACCGTCGCCCTGCACGCGGTGGCCAACGCCCAGGCCGCCGGCGGTATCGCGGCATTCATCGACGCCGAGCACGCGCTCGACCCCGAGTACGCCAAGAACCTCGGCGTGGACACCGATGCCCTGCTGGTGAGCCAGCCCGACACCGGTGAGCAGGCGCTCGAGATCGCCGACATGTTGATCCGGTCGGGAGCCATCGACATCCTGGTCATCGACTCGGTGGCCGCGCTGGTGCCGCGTGCGGAGATCGAAGGTGAGATGGGTGACAGCCACGTCGGCCTGCAGGCCCGCCTGATGAGCCAGGCGTTGCGCAAGATCACCGGCGCACTGAGCAACTCGGGTACCACGATGATCTTCATCAACCAGCTGCGCGAGAAAATCGGTGT
>CALQLM010000318.1 GCA_943331415.1 Bifidobacterium breve | reverse complement strand
TGCGCTACGCACTTTCTCACGCTGCGGGTGGACCGCAGGTGATAGCGACCGCCGATATCGTCGTGATCGGTATCGGCAACGATCATCGCCGCGATGATGGCATCGGACCCGCGGTAGCCGCCGCGGTGGCCGATCGGGGACTGGCCGGGGTGCGGGTACTTCGCCGCGCCGCCGAGCCGACGGCGGTCCTCGACGCATGGGCAGGAGCGGATGTCGCGGTGATCGTGGATGCCGTCGTTGGCCCCACGCCTGGCCGGATCGGGCACTGTTCGCTTGATGCGGTGACGGAGTCGGCGACGCTGAGCTCCCATGATCTGAACCTCAGACAGACCTACGAACTGGGTCGGGCGCTGGGCCGGGCGCCGGCCTCGGTGGTGGTGGTGACCATCGATGTCGCCGACACCGGGTACGGATCCGGGCTCAGCCCGGCGGTGGAGACCGCCTTACCGCACGCCGTCGCCGAGGTGATTGCGTTGGTCGAGCATGCCCAGAAAGCCGCCAACCAACAGCCGTAACCGTCGCGCTGCATCATCGAGTTCGACCCGTCCCCGTGCGCGCACCGCGTCAGCCCGCAGCCCGAGCCGAGCGATGTCGTCATCGGCGTCCCCGGCGATCCAGCGCTCCTGCAGATCCAGGTCGACCTCCGGGTGGAACTGCAAACCCATCGCCGTGCCGTACACGAACGCCTGCGTGGCGCAGTCATTTCGCGCCACCTCGACAGCACCGGGCGGAAGTGTGAAGCGGTCGAAATGCCACTGGAACCACGGTCCATCCGGTACCAGCGACGGGTTGCTGCTCTGCACCTCACGCCAGCCGATCTCCGGCGCGGGCGAGCGGGCGACCGTGCCGCCTAGCGCGCTGGCCACCAGCTGTCCACCGAAGCAGACCCCGAGTACGCCGACGCCGGCGGCCGTGGCGGTACGCACCATCTCCATCTCTTCGGCAATCCAGGTGAGCCGCTCGTCGTACACGGACCACCGGGCACCCAGCGGCACGATCACGTCGTATCGGGTCGGGTCTGGGAAGGTGACATCGCCGATCGGATCATCGGCGCGCTCATGCGGTACGACCTCGAACGTGGTGATGTCGAAGCCGGATTCGGTGAACGCCTCGCCCAGCAGAGCCTCCGGAGCAGTGGGGTCGTTGTAGAGGAAGAGCACCTGCCGCGCCATCCATTGACGGTACGGCAGCACCGATACCGGGCCGGTAGCGTGTGGCATATGCGGCCGATGTACATCGTGCTGGTGTGGCTGGTGGTTGCCGCCCATTTCGCGTTTCTGATCTATCTGCCCGCCGGCGGATTTCTGGCACTGCGTTGGCGGCGCACCATCTGGCTGCACGTGCCGGTGGTGCTGTGGGGGATCGCCAGCGTGGTCCTGCATCTCGGGTGTCCACTGACTGCACTGGAGCGGTGGACCCGGACCCAGGCGGGCATGACGCCACTCGGCTCGGCCGGCTTCATCGACCACTACATCACCGGGGTTGTGTATCCCTCCGGGGCCACCGGCTACGCCCAGCTGGCGATATTCCTGACTGTCACGGTGTCCTGGGCGGCGTACGCGGCGACGGGCCACGGCAGGCGGACGGTCGTTATGCCCTAGCGAACGCTGGACCTGCGCTCGCGCGGCCGTCAGGATAATGGCGGCATGGACGTGTCGTTGATGGTGTGGGTCGTGACGTGTGCGGTGATTCTCGGGTTATTCGTGTTCGACTTTTTTGCCCACGTCCGCATTCCGCACGACCCGACCTTCAAGGAGTCGGCAATCTGGTCATCGATTTACATTGCTCTGGCCATCGTGTTCGGGCTGTTGGTCTGGTGGCAGTGGGGCGGGCAGTACGGCGGGGAGTACTTCGCCGGCTACATCACCGAGAAGGCACTGTCGGTGGACAACTTGTTCGTGTTCACCGTCATCATGGCCTCATTCGCGGTGCCGCGTGCCTACCAGCAGAAGCTGTTGCTGATCGGCATCGTGATGGCGCTGGTCATGCGGGCGGGTTTCATCGCCGTGGGAGCGGCCGCTATCAATACTTTCAGTTGGGTGTTCTATCTTTTCGGACTATTCCTGATCCTCACCGCGCTGAAACTGGCCCGCGAGAGCGGGCACGAACGTGAGGCCGAGGTTAAACGCGAGAACCGTCTCGTCACCCTGGTGCGCCGCTTCGTTCCCACCACCGAGACCTATGACGGCGATAAGTTCATCACCCGGATCGACGGTACGCGGGCCGTGACCCCGATGATGCTGGCGCTCGTCGCGATCGGTTTCACCGACCTGCTGTTCGCGCTCGATTCCATCCCGGCGATCTACGGGCTCACCGAGGAGCCGTACATCGTGTTCACTGCTAACGCATTTGCATTGATGGGCCTGCGCCAGCTGTACTTCCTCATCGGCGGACTGCTTGACCGGTTGATCTACCTGTCGGTGGGCCTGGCCATCATCCTCGGCTTCATCGGCATCAAGCTGATGTTGCATGCGCTGCACAAGAACACGCTGCCGTTCATCAACGACGGCAGCTACGTCAACGTGCCGGAGATCTCGACCGCCATGTCGATCAGCGTGATCGGTGTGGTCCTGCTCATCACCACAGTGGCCAGTCTGTTGCGAACGCGCGGTCGAGCCAAGACAAATGATGGTGTCCGAGGGGGGACTTGAACCCCCACGCCCGTTAATAGGGCACTAGCACCTCAAGCTAGCGCGTCTGCCATTCCGCCACTCGGACCCGGGATCACCGGAAGTGAGGCAGCTTAGGCTAACGGATCGGCGTGCATCGCCCCAAACCCAGCAGGCCTGGGACCTCTAGGCGCTCGGCAGCCGGTCGGCGATCGCGTGGGCGATCGTGGCAGCGGCCGAGGTTGCACTATCGAGACTGCATGCCTCCACGTCCACCCCGACATTGCTGTGCACCGTCAGGGCGCGCTGGCAGAACCAGTGCTGCGGACCGCGCTGTTCCCGAGAGACCGCCAGGACCTCGTCATCGGTACTGATCGGACCGACCGCCCACAGCTGATCCGGTGCCAGTTGCTGGGCGTAGGCCAGTTCCCGGTTGGAGCATCCCGCCCAACTGTCGCGGGATCTGGCGTAGAAGTCGTCTGCGGCTCTCGCGGTGGGAAACAACACCACGGCCTGGACCGCGTAACGCGACCACGTCGGAGCGGTCGGTGGTTCGCGGAGTACCTGGCCGCGCAGTGCCGCCCAGCCGCTGTCGGAATAGACGCCCTGTTGGGCCGCCCCGGCCACGGCAAGGCAACCGGGGCCGCTGGCGCTCTCGTTGAAGTGGGCGCTGTCGTCCCACAGTGTGTTGACGTCACG
>CALQLM010000317.1 GCA_943331415.1 Bifidobacterium breve | reverse complement strand
CCCGAACTTGCGATACACGGCGTGCGGCCGGCCGCACTTGTTGCAGCGGGTGTAAGCCCGCACGGCGAACTTCGGCTTCTTATTGCACTTGTTGACCAAAGCCTTCTTTGCCATCTGCTCAGTTCTCCTTGAACGGGAAGCCGAGGGCACGCAACAGCGCTCGCCCTTCGTCGTCATTGGTCGCCGAGGTGACGACGGTGATATCCATACCGCGCGGCCGGTCGATGCTGTCCACGTCGATCTCGTGGAACACCGACTGCTCGGCCAGGCCGAAGGTGTAGTTGCCGTGGCCGTCAAACTGCTTGGGACTCAGACCACGGAAGTCGCGGATACGCGGCAGGCCGATCGAGACCAGGCGGTCCAGAAACTCCCACATCCGGTCACCGCGAAGGGTCACCCGCGCGCCGATCGGCATACCCTCGCGCAGCTTGAACTGAGCGATGGACTTGGTGGCCTTGCGGATTTCCGGCTTCTGGCCGGTGATCAGCGCCAGGTCGTTGACGGCTCCGTTGATCAACTTGGCGTCCCGGGCAGCGTCGCCGACGCCCATGTTGACGACCACCTTCACCACGCCCGGGATCTGCATCACGTTGGCGTAGTTGAATTCCTTGTGCATGGCGTCGCGAATCTCGCTGCGGTAGCGCGCCTTCAGACGCGGCTGCACCTTCTCTGCAGTTGTCATGCCTTGATGTCCTTGCCATTGCGCTTGGAAATACGGACGCGCTTACCGGATTCGGAGTCCTCGCGGTACCCGATCCGAGCCGGCTTGCCGTCGGAGTCGACCACCATCACGTTGGACACGTGGATCGGGGCCTCCTGAGTGACGATGCCGCCTGAGGATGCACCACGTTCGTTCGCCGAGTTGGCGGTGTGCTTCTTGATCCGGTTCACGCCCTCGACCAGAACCTTCTGGCGGTCCGGGTAAGACTGCAGGACCTTGCCCTTGGCGCCTTTGTCCTTGCCGGAGATGACCAGAACGGTGTCGCCCTTGTGGACCTTCATCTACAGCACCTCCGGGGCCAGCGAGACGATCTTCATGAACTTTTTTTCACGCAGCTCGCGGCCGACCGGACCGAAGATGCGGGTACCTCGCGGGTCGTTGTCGGCCTTGATGATCACGGCCGCGTTCTCATCGAACTTGATGTAGCTGCCATCAGAACGGCGGCGTTCCTTGACGGTGCGCACCACGACCGCCTTGACCACATCGCCTCGCTTGACGTTGCCGCCCGGGATGGCGTCCTTCACCGTGGCCACAATGACGTCGCCGATACCGGCATAACGCCGTGACGAGCCACCCAGCACGCGGATGCACAGGATCTCTTTGGCGCCGGTGTTATCGGCAACCTTGAGCCGCGATTCCTGCTGAATCACTAGAACTCCCTTGCGTTGAGCACGGCAAATCTTTTCGGACAGGCCGAAACAACCTCACGTGCGCGATCTTTGTCACTTCAGGGGCACGCAGGGCTGACGCGAATCCTTGAGGGGATTCCAAGCCGGCCGAGGTCTGCCCGAGGCAACCCCCAAATACTAGGCGAGAAGGCCACATAGTGCCAAATCCGCCCAGTTCAACCCCTCCTACTGGGCTCCGAGGGCCCTGATCAGGCTCTTTGGGGCAATCCGCGGGCCGGGTCGCATCCGCGGCGGGGGCGCGTCAGACGATGCAGGACCCAGGCCAGCGGCACAGTGAGGGCCATGGTCAGCAGAAACAGGCCCGCCACCGATCCGGTATAGATCGGCCAGCCCAGTACCGACACCATGGCGACCTCGATCACGACCACGTGAAGCAGGAAAATCTCATAGGAGATCTCGCCCAGCCACACCATCGGCCGGCTGCTCATCAGCTGCGAATAATGGCCGCGGTCGCCGAGTGCCAGTGGTGCGACCACGAGTGTGGCGATCACCGCATAGAACATGGTCTTGGCGACGTCTTCCGACAGGCCGAGAGACGCCTCACTCACCCGGCCGGCGATCGGCGTGGACACGATCAGATAGCTGACTGCGGCCAGTGGCAGCGTCAGGAACGCAAAACACCGTGCGTTCATGACGTGAAGGACCGCCAGCACCATGCCGCCGACGAACCACACCAGGTAATGCGGCAGCCACAGGCCTGCCCCGGCGGGTAGCCACTCCGTGGTGTGCAGCATCACCAACCAGAGCGGACTCACCGCGGCCAGGGCGGCGAGGCCGACCAGGAGCCGGGCCGGGCGCCACGTGCGGCCACAGAGCACCGCCAGCAGCAGGTAAGCCAGGAACGGCAGTGCTGCGTAGAAGGCGACCTCCACCGCCAGGCTCCACATCTGCGTCAAACCCTGGTGCAGATAGCTCAGCACATACCCCGGGCTGTAGACCTGGGTCAGGGTCAGGTTGCGCAGCAGGCCCATCCAGGTATGGCCGGGGTTCGGCTCGATCACTCGAAACTCGTAGACGACATAGACCGCGATGACGGTGACGATGTAGGCGGGCATGATCCGCCGTATCCGGTTCCACGCGTAGCGGCGCACCCGCGGGGGTCGCCCACTTGTCGCCGCGGCCCCCACCCATGGGCTGAAGAGCAGGAAGCCGGACAGCACGAAGAATATCGGCACTCCGATTTCCAACCGGGCGAAGATCAGCCCCAGATATCCGTGGGACAACGCGCCGGTGCCGTAAGCCGCGTGCGTCCCGACGACCAACAGTGCTGCGACCGCACGGACACCTGTCAGCGAGGCGACTCGGTCGGGGTTGGAGACCTGCTCGAGACCGCCCTGATCAACCTCGATAGCGGCACGGCGGCCCGGGCCCGTGTGCGCAGTCGATGTGTCGACGACGGGAGGATCGTCGAGTCTGACCGGCATCTAAATCAATGTACCGATCATGACCGGATACGGGCCAACAGCAGACGTCAGAGGCTTTGGGGCTCTAGCTCGTCGTTGCCGATGCCGGCGCGGCCGGGAACATCATCGTGAAAGTCGCCCCCTGTCCCGAATACGAGGACACTCTGATGTCGCCTCCGTGGGCCTGGACGATCTCACGGACCAATGACAGCCCGATACCGTAAGACGGACGCCCCTCTCGGGTGGTGTGTGTTTCACCGCGCGAAAACCTGTCGAACAACGTCGACAGCGCAGACTTATCGATGCCCACTCCGGTATCGACAACCGCGACGATCACCTGCTGGCCGTCACGTCGAACACGTAAATCGACTGTGCCGCCTCTTTTTTCGTGACTCAACGCGTTATCCACCAGCGCTGTGATCGCCCGTTCCAAGGCGACCCCGGAGCCAAGCACATCCAGGCTGCCCGGGCTCTGATCATCGCGATGATCGCAGTT
>CALQLM010000316.1 GCA_943331415.1 Bifidobacterium breve | reverse complement strand
GGGCAAGGTGTTGATCATGATCCCGCGGGAGGGCTACTTCCAGATCGCCTACCTGATCCCCAAGGGCAGCGACGCGCAACTGCGGGCCCGCGGTTTGGAGGTCCTCCGCGACGAGGTTGCCGCGCTGGCCCCGGAAGCCGACGCCACGCACCTGTCATCGTGGGATGACGTGAAACTCCTTGACGTCAAACTCAACCGGCTCAAGCGCTGGCATACCGCGGGCCTGCTGTGCATCGGCGACGCCGCACATGCCATGTCGCCGATGGGCGGGGTCGGGATCAATATCGCGGTGCAGGACGCCGTCGGCGCGGCCACGCTCCTGGCCGAACCGTTGCGCCGCCGGAATGTGACGGAGGCCGATCTGGTGGCGGTGCAC
Organism: Bifidobacterium breve; assembly: GCA_943331415.1. GTDB lineage: Bacteria > Actinomycetota > Actinomycetes > Mycobacteriales > Mycobacteriaceae > Mycobacterium. Next base: position 2,933 of record CALQLM010000316.1, on the reverse strand, counting down.
CGCCGCCGGCTCCCACCGGCCGCGATCACCCAGGCTTTGCAGCGGATCATGCACCGCCGGTTGGTGGTCCCGGTCTTTGCCGGCGCGGACGGGAACCCACCCGCAGCGTTCGTCGCACTGTTGGAGAAACTGCCCTGGCTGGCCGCCATCCCGGCGCGGGTCATCGGGGTCGGCATCCGACCTGAATACGCACCGGATTTCGCCCGCCGGTAGCCGTTCCGGTGTCCGACGTCACTGTCGCCCGAGATGCCGCCGCTACCAACCTACGGTATCGTAGGTTACCGGTCAGTAACCCTAGGAGGACTGATTTCCATGACGGACTTGACCTATCTCGAACTCAACGGCGACCGGGTCGCCTACCTCGATGTCGGGCAGGGATCAGCGGTGCTGCTCATCCATGGGATGGGCGGCAGTTCGCAGACCTGGCGTGAGGTGGTGCCGCATCTCGCGACCCGGCACCGGGTGATCGCACCCGATCTGCTCGGCCACGGGCAGTCCGATAAGCCACGCGCGGATTACTCACTGGGAGCCTTCGCGGTATGGCTGCGCGACCTTCTCAACCAGCTCGGCATTTCTCGCGTCACGCTGGTCGGGCATTCCCTCGGTGGCGGTGTCGCCATGCAATTCGCCCACCAGCATCCGGAGTATGTCGAGCGACTGGTCCTGATCAGCAGTGGAGGCCTGGGGCCCGAACTCGGGCGCACGTTGCGTCTGATGTCGGCACCCGGGGCGGAATTCGTGCTGCCGATCATCGCCCCGCACAAGGTCGTCGCTGCCGGCGAGCGGCTGCGCGGGTGGCTGGCCTCGGCCGGTGTGCGCAGTGCCCAAGCTGACGAGACCTGGAACGCCTACATCTCCCTGGCCGATCCGAAGACCCGGACCGCGTTCCTGCGGACCTTGCGGTCGGTGGTCGACTATCGCGGCCAGGCGGTGAGCGCGTTCAACAAGATGCACTTCACCGCGGGCCTGCCCACCTTGCTCATCTGGGGCGCGCAGGACCGGCTCATCCCGGCAGCGCATGGCCGCGACGCCCATGAGGCACTGCCCGGGAGCACCTTGGTGACCCTCGAGGGCGTCGGACACTTCCCACAGGTTGAGGCGCCCCTGGCGGTCACCGACACCGTCGACGAGTTCATGGCGACCACCGCACCGTGGCAGTGGCACCGCCCGGGCCGGGGCGCCGGGGTGGTCGACGCCGTCCGTTGCTGACGTTGGCGCTCAAGTGAATTCGGCAGCCAGGTTCTTCTTGTCGATCTTCTCCCCGGCGACAGTCGGGAGCCGTTGATCGCGGATCCGCCACCGGGTGGGGATCGCGAAGTAGGCGAGTACGCCCTGCAGGTGGCTTACCAACTCCTCTTCGGAGGGCTGCCGGCCACCGGAGCGATACACCACGACAGCCGCGAGTTCCTCGCCGAGTTCGGCATGCGGTAGACCGATCGCTGCGGCTTCCACGACGTCGGGATGGCGCAGCAGCGCGGCCTCGACATGCGGGCAGGCGATGTTCTCTCCACCGCGGATCACCATGTCCTTGCTGCGGCCGTCGATGAAGAGGTAACCGTCATCGTTGAGATGCCCCAGATCGCCGGTGTGCAGCCAGCCGTCGGAATCGACGGGGCCGACCGCGATTCCGAGGTAGCCGTTCATCACGGTGGGGGAGCGGACCAGCACTTCACCCATATCGGCATCGTCGGATTCGGCGATGGCGAGTTCGACGGTCGGCAGCGGCCGGCCGACGGTGCCGGGGTACCGCGCAAGGTCGGTGCTGCTCGCCACCGTAAGGAAGCCACCTCCCTCCGTCATGCCCCACATATTGGCCAGTCCCCGGTCGGCAAGCTGCGGCATGCGGCGGGCCAGCTTCTCCAGCAGTACCGGCGGCACCGGTGCGCCGCCCATCGGGAATGACCGCAGCGTGGACAGGTCATGGGATTCGAACCCGGGGTGTTCGAGCACCCGAACCGCCATGGTCGGCACCGCGCCCCAGCGCTGGACGCCTTCGGTATCGATCAGGGCGAGCACCTCTTCCGGGTCGAAGCGTCCGGTGTTGAACACGATCCGTCCGCCGGTGAGCGTTTGTGTCAGCTGGGTGGCGAACGCGCCGATGTGAAACAGCGGTGTGCAGATGAGGTTCACCGGCTGGGGTACGTCGACGGGCACCAGATGGGGGAGTTGGCGCGCACGGGCCAGCACATTGTGCTGATTGGCGACGACCGCGCGGAATGACAACTCGACGGCCTTGGGCATTCCGGAACTGCCGGAGGTGAACAGGATGACCGCCGGGTCATCCTCGGTGCGAGGCCCGGGGATGTCGGGAAGTGAGCCTCCGATGTCACCGAAACAGTTCCCGAAGTCTGCGATATCGAGCACCGGGACCTCGCAGTCGGCGGTCAGATCGGGGGCGTCGGTGATGACGGCGCGCGGTGCGACGAGGCGCAGCGAGTGCGCCGCCTCCTGGGCGCTCCACCATCGGTTGCCCGGGACCGGAACTGCACCCAGCGACCAGATCGCCCATAGGCACAGCATCCAGTCCGGACTGTTATAGGCCAGCAGCACCACCCGATCCCCCGGCTGAATTCCCCACGGCTGCAACCGTTCCCGCGCGGAAGCGATAGCGGTGAAGAACTCGTCGAAGGTGATCCGTCGATCACCCTGAACCAGGAAGATGCGTTGCGACCAGCGCTGGACGCCGGTGAGCAGTTCGGCAAATGTACGAGGCCGCTGCGCGAAGAGCAGGCCGGGGTGCCCGGCGAAGTGCCCGACGCTGACCTCGTCACCCCACGGCTGCTCCACAGTCGCCGATCCTAGCGACCGGAATTCACCCTGCCGTTCCGATGACCTCGATACGGCAGGCTGGGCCGTGCGCGCGGGCCAACCGACCGTCGAGAGTCAGCAGTGTGGCATCGAATGCTTCGGCGAGGGCGACATAGAACGCATCC
>CALQLM010000315.1 GCA_943331415.1 Bifidobacterium breve | reverse complement strand
GAGGTGAAGTCGGTGCCGATCACCAGATCCACCGAGTTGTCCTTGCGGTCGTCCTGGTGCAACTCGAGGCACGGTGCCACCAGCCACGCCGCCGCGGCGCCGGACCTGCCGGATTGGCCGAAGCGGATCTGGCCCTGACAGGACAGCCGGGTACCGGCATAGACCGGGTCGTTGGCGGCAGCCGGAGCCGCGAATCCCAGATCGCGCAGCGTGCCGGCCACGTCACCCGCCTGCCCGCCCTGACCGCTGGCATTGAGCACCCGGATGTTCGTCTCGGCCAACTTGGCCGGCGCCACCTCGACCATGGAGGACGCCGACACGCGATCGCCCAACCGGGGTGCCGCCTGGTCGGTGGGCGTTGGCGGGGCGTTGCACGCGGCTGCCTCACCGATGGTGACCGGACGGGTCAACGCGAAGGCCCACACCACAGCGGTCAGCGCGAACAAAGCGACCACGGCAATGATCCCGGGACGGTAGTTGCGCCGACGGAACGGATTGCCGTCCTTGTCGTAGGCGGAACCTTCGGTGAGTTGAGCGACCACGTGTTGAACTGTAAAGCCAGCCCGTCGGTGCCGGTACCCTGACGGTGGCCGACGACACCGATCGCCAAAAGACGACCAATGTGATGCAATTCACAGGGGAACTCTTCGTTTAGGGGCATTTATGGTTTTGTGGAGGCGTTCCACGCTGGTACAAAGCCATGTCGAGGTTCGACGAGGGGATGACGATGGCTACTGATTACGACGCCCCACGGCGTACAGAGACCGACGAGGTCTCTGAGGATTCGCTCGAAGAACTCACCGCGCGCCGCAATGAAGCACAGTCGGCGGTCGTCGATGTCGACGAGACCGAGTCCGCGGAGTCCTTTGAACTGCCCGGAGCCGACCTCTCCGGTGAGGAGTTGTCGGTCCGGGTCATTCCCAAGCAGGCCGACGAGTTCACCTGCTCAAGCTGTTTTCTCGTGCACCATCGCAGCCGTCTGGCCAGCGAGAAGAAGGGCGTCATGATCTGCACGGACTGCGCGGTCTAGCCCGCCTGTCCCATCATGTGACCGGATCGCCGGGGTCAACTGCGTAGCGCCGCCAGCAGCCGATCCGGGTGTCGGCAACTCACCAGCCAGTACGGCGTCGGATCATCCTCATCGTCGAGAACGACCAGCGCCAGTGGGCCCACCCAGGTCCGGTGCAGTACGTAGGCGGCCGGATCGAGTTGGCGGCCCAGCGCGGCCGATTTGGCAGTTCGGGGGATCGCCGCGGAGCGTCGCACCACCGATGCCGGCAGATGAGCGGACCCGGCCCACAGTTCGGCATCGGTTCCGGTGTCGATGACCTGCACCTCAGTGCGGCTGAGCCATAACAGGACGCCCACGGCGACGGCCGCCAGCACCGTGTAGGGCAGCCAGTGGGGCAGGGTGCGCACACCCATGGTGACTTCCTTGGCGAGCACGGCTGATGCCCCCACCCCGACTACCCACCACCACCAGGGCACCCACAGCCGTTCGCGGTACCGCACGGTTTGCGAGGTCGTACGCGAACCGGACACTCGGCCAAGGGTAGTCTTTGCCCTCGTGTCCACCAGTCTTGCGGTGGTTCGCCTGGACCGCGATCTTCCGATGCCCGAACGTGCCCACGACGGCGACGCCGGCGTTGATCTGTTCAGCGCCGAAGACATCGACCTGGCCCCCGGCGAGCGTGCCCTGGTGCCTACCGGTATCGCCGTCGCCGTCCCGCACGGCATGGTGGGCCTGATCCACCCCCGCTCCGGTCTGGCTGCGCGCGTTGGGCTTTCGATCGTCAACAGTCCCGGCACGGTCGATGCCGGCTACCGAGGTGAGATCAAAGTCTCACTGATCAATCTCGACCCCGCCACGCCGATCGCGATCCGGCGCGGTGACCGGATCGCTCAACTGCTGGTCCAGCGGGTCGAACTACCAGAGCTGGTCGAAGTAGCCTCGTTCGACGAGGCCGGACTGGCTGACACCACCCGTGGCCAGGACGGCCACGGTTCCTCCGGCGGACATGCGAGTTTGTGATGGCATTCGGTAGACGTAAGCAGGACCGGGACACCGGCGCGGTCGACGAGACCGCCGAGAAGGCGCTCGAGGAGACCGTCGAGGAGGCTGTCGATGCGCCCGCCGATGAGGTCCAGGTCGATGCGGTATCGAGTTTCGAACCGGCCGGCGACGATGTCGGACCCTTCGATATCGAGGACTTCGACGACCCGGCTCATGCGGCACTGGCGCGCCTGGATCTGGGGTCGGTGCTGATCCCGATGCCGCCCGGCGGGCAGGTTCAGGTGGAGCTCAACCAGGTGGGAGCCCCGAGTGCCATTTGGGTGGTGACCCCCAACGGCCGCTTCACCGTCGCTGCCTACGCCGCGCCCAAGTCGCCCGGCCTCTGGCGCGAGGTGGCCGGTGAGTTGGCCGACGCGTTGCGCAACGACAATGCCGAGGTCTCCATCCAGGACGGGCCGTGGGGCCGCGAGGTGGTTGGAACCGGCGCCGGGGTGGTGCGTTTCATCGGCGTCGACGGCTACCGGTGGATGGTCCGCTGCGTCGTCAACGGGATGCCGCAGTCCATTGACGCGCTCGCTGCCGAGGCCCGGGAAGCGTTGAAAGACACCGTTGTTCGACGCGATGACACTCCGCTTCCGGTCCGGACGCCGCTGCCGGTGAAGCTGCCCGACGAGCTGGCCGCCCAACTCAATGCCGCCGCCGTTCAGCAGGCCCAGCAGGCCCAGCTGGCCCAGCAGGCGATGTTCGCCGCGCAGCAGGCCATGCTCGCCCAGCAGCAGGCTCAGCAGCAGGTGCCCCAGGTCCAGCAGGAGGTGCCCCAGGTCCAGCAGGAGCCGACCGAATCCCAGGCGCCGGCCGTTCCCCAGGGTGACGCCGACCCGGCGATGGAACAGCTGCGCGGCACCAGCGGCTGACCGGCTCAACCCCGCCCAGCCGATATCCGCCCAGCCGATATCCGCTCAGCCGATATCCGCTAGGGCCGCCAGACCTGCGGCCCCGAGCACAGTGGGGTTCGGACCGAACTGTTCTAGGCGGACCGGTCTCAGGGCCGCGCGCGGCGCTGCGGCCACCCATTCGCGGGCGACCTCAAGCGGGTGGATCGGGTCATCCGATGCCGCGACCACCCCCAGTGGTGTGGCCAGCCGGTTCAACTCGGCGGTGCTGGGTCCCGGGTAGGCCGCGGCCTCGTCCATCGCATCGGGCAGGGCGGGCCACTGCCGGCTCCAGGACCGGGTGAGCTCCTCGGCCAGCCAGGGCGGACTTGAGGACCTCATCGCCTCGGTCGTGGCGCCCAGTCCG
>CALQLM010000314.1 GCA_943331415.1 Bifidobacterium breve | reverse complement strand
TCGAACGCGCCAAGACGCTGTGCGGCGACTGCCCGATCCGGCGGCAATGTTTAAGTGCCGCGCTGGATCGCGCTGAGCCGTGGGGCGTGTGGGGTGGGGAGATCATCGAGGGTGGTGCGGTGCTGGCGCGCAAACGTCCGCGCGGGCGCCCTCGTAAGGGTCAGATCGCGGCCTGAGGCCCGGGGACCGGTGTGTCAGTGCTGGTTGATATTCCATTCGATCCAGCCCGCACCGCTGCGGCCGTCGGCGGTGCGGAACTCGGCCATCGCGCGCTGAAAGTGCGTGACCCGGCCATCAGGTGCCTCCAGGCGCAGTGGCCCGAATCCGCGCGGGGTGACCTCGACGACGAGTGGGTCGGCGGGATCGCCGAGGCGCAGTACCGCTGACGACACGAGGCCGCCGTCGGGCCGCTCATACGTCGATGACCCGGTGGTGATTTCGGTGATCTCGCCGCCGGTCTGGAGGTAGCCCACCGAAAAGCCCGGGATGTCGGGCAGGGTGACCGCGTGGATCCGGGTGCCGTCGGTGAGGTGGAATGCCGACCACATCCAGTCGTTGGCCCACCAGTCGCGCGTTCCCCACGAGTGGTCGCGCTGGCCGGGCCCGGCCACCGCGATCTCCTCGCCGTCGATGACGATGGTGCCCTCGACGCGGCAGGGGATCTCGTAGCGGGTCAACGCCTGCCAGGCGTACGGCTCGCCATCGGTGATCCAGCGCAGGTCCAGTGTCAGCGGCACCGGTGACCCGGGCTCAGCGTGCAGGACGTCGATGGCGTCGGTGTATTGCCGTGCGGCGCCGTCGAATTGGATCCGGTAATCGGCCAGCCGGGTCACGCACTCCTGGACGGCCTCGTATTCGGTGCCGTGAACGATTTGGCGGCGGTCCTCCAGCACGGGGGAGGGCCCGGCGTAATCGGTCACCATCACCGTCGGCTGTCCAGGGCGCACCACGGCCACGGTGTACAGGCAGCTGTTCTGGTTGGGCACATTGCCCAGCCGCACGTACACCCCGACCTCGGGGTCGGCGCTCACACCGTCGAAGTACCAGCTTTCATTCCAGAACGGGTCGGTGCCCGGGGTGTGCGGAGACTCGTCATCCGGATTGGGCGCAAGTGAGTGGGAAGGCACGGCGGGTCTCCTGGGTTTAGGTTCCGACTGGGCTGAACTAACGCTGGCTACGGGATCGGCTTACCGAATCGTTGATATGCCGCTTGCCGTGATGTTCCCAGCGCCACACCAATGGCATCCCACGTATCGCCGGCCGCCCTGGCTGATGAGACCGCGGCCCGAAGCTCGTCATCGGCTGCGCTCAGTGCTTCGTTGGCTGCGATGATCCGCCGAATGTGCGTTGCATCGCGCGCATCGGCCGGATCCGGCTCGATCGAGTCGAGCCATGCGTCGAGGTCTTGTTCGTCCGTCTCTACTTCCGCCATATCGATGACCAACTGCCGCAGAGCCTACGGCGCGAAGCCGGGAATCAGGTCCTCGGCCATCGAGGCCACCGGCACGTGACAGTCCAGCTGGCACGAGATCGCCACCGTGGAGCCGATCACCCGCAGCGGGATCGCCAGGCTCACCGGCAGGTCCATCTGGCGGGCCATCTTCAGCTGCTGCGGAGCGCGCTCCATATTCGACTGGGCATGCCGCTGCAGCCATTTGCGGGTGTAGTGGAACACCGGCACCTCGACGGGTTCGACGTACTGGGCCAGCATCTCGTCGACGGCCTCGACCGACAGCTGCTCGCCGGCACGGATGAAGCCGATCCTCTCCATGGCCGGCAACAACAGGTCGTAGTTCTTCTCCAGCGCGTAGCGGATCATCATGCCCATCTCGACGGGCAGGCCGTCGGGCAGCGGTGCCACCGCGCCGAAGTCGATCACGATCATCCGGCCGTCGGGGGCGAGCATGAAGTTGCCCGGGTGGGCATCGCCGTGCATCATCCCGACCCGTGCGGGCGCATCGAAGGTCAGCTCGAAAAGCCTTGTGCCGCAGAGGTCTCGCTCATCAGGCGTGCCGGAGCGGATGATCTCCGCCATCGACTTGCCCTCGGTCCATTCGCTGACCATCACCTTCGGCGCGCTGCCGACCACATGTGGCACGAAGAAGTGCGGGTGGCCCTCGTAGGCCTTGGCGAACGCCCGCTGATTGTCGGCTTCGAGGCGGTAGTCCAGTTCCATCTCGGTGCGCTCGATCAGCTCATCCACCACGCCCTGCACGTCAGCGCCGGGGGCGAGCTGGCGCAGCACCGTGGTCATTCGGCGCATGGTCTTCAGGTCGGCGCGCAGTGCCTCATCGGCGCCGGGGTACTGGATCTTGACGGCCACCTCGCGGCCGTCGGACCACACGCCCTTGTGCACCTGGCCGATGCTGGCCGAGGCCACCGGCTCATCGTCGAAGGAGGCGAACCGAGCCCGCCACTTGGTGCCCAGCTGCCCGTCGAGCACCCGGTGCACCTTCTCCGCCGACATCGGCGGGGCGTCCTTCTGCAGTTTGGTCAGCGCGTCGCGGTAGGGCTCGCCGAATTCCTCGGGGATCGCGGCCTCGAGCACCGAGAGCGCCTGGCCCACCTTCATGGCCCCGCCCTTGAGCTCACCGAGCACGGTGAACAGCTGATTGGCCGCCTTCTCCATCAGCTCGGCGTTGACGTCGTCCTTGGACTTTCCGGTCAGCCTCTTGCCGATTCCCAGGGCAGCCCGGCCCGCCATGCCGACCGGGAGGCTGGCCAGTTTGGCATTGCGCCGCGCGCTCCCGCGCTTGATGTCGTCGGCCACACCCACATCATGCCTGCCGCGCGGCGAGGGCTGATCGGGGATGCCAACAACCGCAGAGTGGGTGGCGTGTCCAGCGCCGGGCCCGGATGGTCTGAGTGGCGATGTCCACCTCGATGGTGGCGTTCATGGTGGCCGGGGGAGCACCGGGCGGCTCGGTGCCGCGCACCGCGACGATGATGTGGTGCAGCTGTCCGAGCGCCAGGGCGGCGGTGGCCAGCACGGTGGGACGGTCGGCGTGGGCGATCACCTCACGCAGCTGCACCGCCAGCGCCGGCCAGGCCGCATCACGGTCGGTGCGATGCAAGTCCGCGCACCCCAGACAACTCGTCACACCCGGGATCACCAGCGGACCCACCATGCCGGCGCCGTCGCGCACCCGCACCGGCAGATGCGGCACCCGGGCGGCGTGCAGATCGCGCAATAGCCGCGGATCCGACGCCAGCGAATCAGCCAGCACCACCAGATCCACCCCGGCGGGTGCGCCCGCGGCATTGCCATGACTGGAGACTCCCACCCGCGCCCCGGAGCACCGAAGTCCTTCTGCCACAAGCT
>CALQLM010000313.1 GCA_943331415.1 Bifidobacterium breve | reverse complement strand
GCGCACCGCACTGATCCCGATGGCGACACTGTTCGCCTACAGCGTCGCGGGCCTGGTGACTGGCGCGGTGTTCGTGGAGAAGATCTTCGGCTGGCACGGAATGGGTGAGTGGGTAGTGCAGGGTATCGCCACCCAGGACACCAATATTGTCGCGGCAATCACGGTGTTCTCTGGCGCGGTCGTGCTGCTGGCGGGCCTGCTGTCTGACGTCATCTACGCCATCCTCGATCCGCGGGTGCGGGTGACATGACCAGCACCCCGCTGGTCGACTCGGCCGCATTCGTCTCCCGGCGAACCCTGGTGGCACGCCGGTTCGCGCGCAACAAGTTAGCGGTCGCCGCACTGGCGGTGCTGGTGACACTGTTTATCGGCTGCTACGCATTGCCGCCGCTGTTGCCGTACTCGTACTCCGAGTTGGACTTCTACGCACTGCAGACCCCGCCGAGCACCGCGCACTGGTTCGGCACCAACGCCCTGGGCCAGGACGTTCTGGCCCAGGTGCTGCGAGGCATGCAGAAGTCAATGCTGATCGGCGTGGCCGTCGCGGTGATCTCGACCCTGATTGCCGCGACCGTCGGTTCGATCGCGGGATATTTCGGGGGATGGCGCGACCGGGCCCTGATGTGGCTCGTGGACCTGCTGCTGGTGGTGCCCAGCTTCATCCTGATCGCGATCATCACCCCGCGAACCAAGAACTCGGCCAACGTCGCACTGTTGATCGCACTGTTGGCGGCCTTCAGTTGGATGATCAGTTCCCGCATGGTGCGTGGTCTCACCATGAGTCTGCGCGAACGCGAATATGTTCAAGCCGCCCGCTATATGGGCGTACCGAACCGGCAGATCATCGCCCGCCACATCCTGCCGAATGTCGCCTCGATCCTCATCATCGATACCGCGCTCAACGTCGGGGGCGCGATCCTGGCCGAAACCGGGTTGAGCTTCCTGGGATTCGGTGTCCAGCCGCCGGATGTCTCCCTAGGCACCCTGATCGCCGACGGCACAAAGTCGGCGACCACGTTCCCCTGGGTATTCCTCTTTCCAGCCGGGGTGCTGGTGACGATCCTGGTGTGCGCCAACCTCACCGGCGATGGTCTGCGCGACGCCTTCGACCCGGGTAGCGGAAACCTGCGGGCCCACCGACGTAGGACGAAGCCGTGAGCGAGCCATTGCTCGAGGTCGAGAACCTCGCGGTCACCTTTCCCACCGATGGCGGCGATCTGTATGCCGTGCGGGGACTGAGTTACCACGTCGCGCCGCGCGAGGTGGTAGCGATGGTCGGCGAATCAGGGTCAGGTAAATCGGCGGCAGCGATGGCCGTCATCGGCCTGCTGCCGCCCTACGCCACGGTGTCCGGCTCGGTCCGGCTGGGTCGACAGGAACTGTTGGACAAATCCGATGCCGATATGTCCAAGATCCGGGGCGCGCGGATCGGCACGGTATTTCAGGACCCGATGTCGGCGCTGACCCCGGTTTACACCGTCGGTGATCAGATCGCCGAGGCCATCACGGTGCACCATCGGCAGGTGGGCGCGCGCGACGCGCGGCGACGGGCGATCGAACTTCTCGAACTGGTGGGCATCGCCCAGGCCGCAACCCGGGCGCGATCCTTCCCGCATGAACTTTCCGGCGGCGAGCGCCAACGGGTGGTGATCGCCATCGCGATCGCCAATGACCCGGACCTGATCATCTGCGACGAGCCGACCACTGCACTCGATGTCACGGTGCAGGCGCAGATCCTCGAGGTCCTCAAGACCGCACGCGATGTGACCGGCGCCGGCGTCTTGATCATCACTCACGACCTGGGTGTGGTGGCCGAGTTCGCCGACCGGGCGCTGGTGATGTACGCCGGCCGCGCGGTTGAACAAGCCGGCGTTGAGAGCCTGTACGTCGATCGCCGGATGCCCTACACCGCAGGGCTGTTGGGTTCAGTTCCGCGCCTGGGTGCCCCCCGCGGCGAACGACTGGTGCCGATCCCCGGTGCGCCGCCGTCGCTGGTGGTGCTGCCACCGGGATGCCCGTTCGCGCCACGGTGTCCTCTGGCCGTCGATGAGTGCCGCCGGTCCGAGCCCGCCCTGACCGTGGTCGCCCCGGACCATGCGGCGGCGTGCTTCCGCAGTGATCAGGTGGCCGGTCGCAGCGCGGCGGAGATTTACGGCGTCGCGACCGATCCCCCGAACATCGACGACGATTCCGGATCCGACATCATCGTTCGAGTTCGCGACCTGTCGAAGACCTACCGGCTGACCAAGGGCGTGGTCTTCCGCCGGCAGATCGGCGAGGTGCGCGCGATCGACGGCATCAGCTTCGACGTGCCGCAGGGCCGGACGCTGGGCATCGTCGGCGAGTCCGGCTCGGGAAAGTCCACCACGCTGCACGAGATCCTCGAACTGCGTGCTCCGCAGTCGGGTTCGATCGAGATTCTGGGCAACGATGTGGCGACTCTGAGCGTCGCGCGCCGTCGTGAACTGCGCCGCGACGTACAGGTGGTCTTCCAGGATCCGGTGGCGGCCCTGGATCCGCGGCTGCCGGTCTTCGACCTTCTTGCCGAGCCATTGGCGGCCAACGACTTCGACAGACCGGCGATCGACATCCGGGTGGCCGAGTTATTGGAGATCGTCGGGCTTTCTCGCGCCGATGCCAGCCGATATCCGGGTGAGTTCTCCGGAGGCCAGAAGCAGCGGATCGGTATCGCCAGGGCGCTGGCGCTACAACCGAAGATCCTCGCGCTCGACGAACCGGTGTCCGCTCTGGACGTCTCCATTCAGGCCGGCATCATCAACCTGCTGCTGGACCTGCAACACGAGTTCAATCTGACCTACCTGTTCGTCTCGCATGACCTGTCTGTGGTCAAGCACCTCGCCCATCAGGTGGCGGTGATGCAGCACGGGAAGATCGTCGAATACGGCGAAGCCGACGACGTCTTCACTAATCCCCGCCACTCTTACACCCGGCAGTTGCTCGCCGCTATCCCCCAACCGGATCCGAATCGCCGCTAGCATCACCAGCGTGACCGAACTGATCCGCCGGCGCGCCGGCCGAGCCACCACCCTGGCTGTTGTGGCAACCCTGCTGGCCGCGGGTTGCTCATCGCCGGACCGCACCGCCACCCCACCGGGCGGGAACGCCGAGATCGGCTCGGCCAGCGATATCAATCCGCAGGACACCGCCACCTTGGCCCAGGGCGGAAATCTACGTCTTGCGATCGGCGCGCTGCCATCGAACTTCAACACTCTCAATATCGACGGCAATGAAGCCGATACCGCCGGCGTGCTGAGGCCGACAATGCCGCGGGCATTCGTCATCGCCCCCGACGGCTCCATGAAGGTCAACACCGACTACTTCACCAAT
>CALQLM010000312.1 GCA_943331415.1 Bifidobacterium breve | reverse complement strand
GTGGCGCAGCGCCAACCGGTGCAGCTCGCTTTGGCCCATGGGTACCGACATGGCGCGCAACACAGTGGCCAATCCGGCACACGTCAGCCCCCGCGGCGGACGCACCAGCACCGCGCGACGCGGATCCCAGCCCACCTGCACCGTGCCGTCGGGTCGCAGCAGCACCGGCAGTGCGGGATCGAGCGCGAACGTCACGAGGGTGACTGTGACACCAACGTCACACGACGGGGTTCAGCTATCCACAGACCCGGTGGCCGAGCCACCCTCAGGCGGATCGGACTTCTCGAATTCGGCGATGGCCGAATCGAAATCGATCCCGCTGACGTCCCCGCCAATCACCCGGTCGATGAAGCCCGCAGGTTCGTCGAGATCGGCGGCCGACGGCATCAGGTCGGGGTGGTTCCACACCGCGTCGCGGGCGTCGATCCCGCCGGCCTCGGTGAGCCGCTCCCACAGTGCGGCGGCCTCACGCATCTTGCGCGGCCGCAACTCCAACCCCACCAGGGTGGCGAAGGTCTGCTCGGCCGGGCCACCGGTGGCGCGACGGCGCCGCAACATCTCCGCGAGCGCCACCGTGCCCGGCATGCGCTCACCCAACGCCGCGGCCACCACCGTCTGCACCCAGCCCTCCACCAACGCCAGCAGTGTCTCCAGGCGTTCTAGCGCCACGGTCTGCTCTGGGGTGGCCTTGGGCTCGAACATGCCCTGAGACATCAGCTTTTCCATCGCGGCCGGGTCGGTCAGCGCCGACGGGTCCAGGCCCTGGGCGAGTTCCTCCATGCCGCTCATGTCGATCTTCATGCCCTGGGCGTAGGCCTCCACCGAGCTGAGCAGTTGGCCCGACAGCCACGGCACACCGCTGAACAACCGGTGATGCGCGGCTTCGCGTGCGGCCAGGAACGTCATGATCTCGCTGCGCGACTGCTCAAGCCCTTCCGACAGCGCCTCGATGGCGTCCGGCATCAGCACCGCCACACCCTTGGGCCCCAACGGAAGCCCGATATCGGTGGACGTCAACACTTCTTTCGACAGCGTGCCCAGCGCCTGGCCCAACTGCTGGCCGAACGCCATCCCGCCCATCTGGGTCATCATCGCCATCAGCGGCCCGGCCATGGCCTTGGCTTCCTCGGGCAGCGCGGCGGACCACACCGTCGAGATTTGGGCGGCCATCGGATCGCACAACCGCTTCCAGGTGTCCATGGTGCCGTCCACCCAGTCCTGCGGAGTCCACGCGACGGCCTTGGTCGCGCCTGCTGGCAGCGCGGTGGCCCCGTCCAGCCAGGTGTCGGCCAGGTGCACCGCATCGGCGATCGCCCCGGAGGTGGCCTCGGCGATGGGCGCGGTGAAGCCGATCGAACTCGACGCCAGCTTGCGGGCCAGGTCGTAATTCACCGGCCCGGAGCCCTTGGTGCCCGCGCCGGAGAACATCTCGCCCAGCTGGGAGAAGATCTTGCCCAGATCGCCCATATTGAAGTCACCGCCGCCGAACGGGTTCTGCCCCTTGTTGGAAGCGGGGTCTCGGGCGGGGTCACGGTCAGGGTCATCTCCGGCGGAGAAGCCGAAGGGCACGTCAGCCATGACGCCCACGGTACCGCCGCTAGGGTGGGCGGCGTGAACAGGCGGATGCTGACCCTGATGGTGGCCCTGGTGCCCATCCTGGTGTTCGGGCTGCTGCTCGGGGTGGTGACGGTGCCGTTCGTGGCGCTGGGCCCCGGCCCCACGTTCGACACCCTCGGTGAGTACGACGGCAAGCCGGTGGTCGCCATCGAGGGCACCCCGGTCAAACCCACTTCCGGGCACCTGAACATGACCACGGTGTCCCAGCGCGACGGCCTCAGCCTGGGCCAGGCCCTGGTGCTGTGGGGTTCGGGCAGCCAGCAGCTGGTGCCGCGGGATCTGGTGTTCCCGCCGGAGAAATCCCGCGAGGACATCGAGAAGACCCAGAGCGCGGACTTCCAGAACTCCGAGGACAACGCCGAGTACGCCGCCCTGAGCTTTTTGAAGTTCGACCGGGCGGTGACGGTGGAGAAGGTCACCGACCCAGGCCCCTCAGTCGGCAAGCTGCAAGCCGGTGACGCCGTGGACAAAGTCGACGGCATCCCGGTGCCCGATATCGCCACGTTCACCAAACTGCTCAAGGCCACCAAACCCGACCAGGAGATCACCCTGGACTTCCGGCGCAAGAACGCCCCGCCCGGCACCGCCACGGTGAAACTCGGCCGCAATGACGACCGCGACTACGGCTACCTCGGTATCGCCGTGCTCGATGCCCCGTGGGCGCCGTTCACCATCGACTTCAACCTGGCCAATGTCGGCGGGCCGTCGGCGGGGTTGATGTTCAGCCTGGCCGTCATCGACAAGCTCACCACCGGCGATCTCAACGGCGCCAAGTTCGTCGCCGGCACCGGCACCATCACCGGCGACGGCGTCATCGGCCCGATCGGCGGCATCAGGCACAAAATGTCCACCGCCGCCGAGGCCGGTGCGACGGTGTTTCTGGTGCCGGCCGATAACTGCGACGACGCCCGCACCGTCGCCCAGGACGCCATGACCCTGATCAAATCCGAGACCCTCACCCAGACCGTCGAGGCGCTGAACACCTTGACCGCCGGCGGCAAACCCCCCACCTGCTAGTTGCTGGCGGGGGCCGCCCCGGGGCTTTGCGTAGAGTTGGGATCGTGATGTCAGGAGCGCCCCAGTGAGCATGCGAACACCACCCAGAATGCCGGCGCTGAATCGCCGCAGCCGCACCTTGATCGCGATCGCCGCCGTGGTGGTGGCGCTGCTGATCATCGGCCCGCGCTTCATCGACACCTATGTGGACTGGCTGTGGTTCGGTGAGCTCGGTTACCGCTCGGTGTTCACCACGGTGCTGTTCACCCGGCTGGCCGTGTTCGCTGTGGCCGCCCTGATCGTCGGGGCCATCGTGTTCGCCGGCCTGGCGCTGGCGTATCGCACCCGGCCGGTGTTCGTGCCCACCGTCGGGCCGACGGACCCGGTGGCCCGCTACCGCACCGCGGTCATGAGCAAGCTCAAGACCTTCGGCTTCGGGGTTCCGACGGTGGTCGGCCTGCTGGCGGGGCTGATCGCGCAGAGCTATTGGCCGACGATCCAGTTGTTCTTCCACGGCGGCGCCTTCGGGATCACCGACCCGCAGTTCGGTAAGGACCTCGGCTTCTACGCCTTCGATCTGCCGTTCTACCGGATGGTGCTGTCGTTCATCTTCGCCGCGGTGTTCCTGGCGTTTCTGGCCAACCTGGTGACGCACTACATCTTCGGCGGTATTCGGTTGGCCGCCGGATCGGCCGCACTGAGCCGTGCGGCGCGCATCCAACTGGTCAGCCTGGTCGGCACGCTGGTGCTCCTC
>CALQLM010000311.1 GCA_943331415.1 Bifidobacterium breve | reverse complement strand
GGCTTGATCGACGGGGATTGCGGGCACCCCCACCGCAGATGGGACTATTGGGGACCGGAACCATGGTCGCCTGTCGGGGCGGCGGCAGCGAACACGCAGAGGACTGATGTGACCCAACGGCGGTTGATGGCGGTGCACGCCCATCCGGACGACGAGTCCAGTAAGGGTGCGGCCACACTGGCCCGCTATGTCGACGAGGGCCATCGGGTGCTGGTGGTGACCCTCACCGGCGGCGAGCGAGGCGACATTCTCAATCCGGCGCTGGATCTCCCTGAGGTGCGCGACCGCATCGCCGATGTGCGGCGCGATGAGATGGCCAAGGCCGCGAGGATCCTGGGTGTCGAACATGAGTGGCTGGGTTTCGTTGACTCCGGTCTGCCGGAGGGTGATCCGCCGCCTCCACTGCCGGATGGGTGTTTTGCGGTGGTGCCGCTGGAGGAACCGGTGTCGAAACTCGTGCGATTGATTCGCGAGTTCCGCCCGCATGTGATGACGACCTACGACGAGAATGGCGGCTACCCACACCCCGATCACATTCGCTGCCACCAGGTCTCGGTGGCCGCCTTCGAAGCCGCCGCAGATCGGAGCCTTCACCCGGAGGCCGGGGCGCCGTGGGAGATCAGCAAGCTCTACTACAACCACGGATTCATCCGTCAGCGCATGCAGACCTTGCAGGACGAGTTCGCCAAAAACGGTAAGGAGGGACCGTTTGCGCGCTGGTTGGAGAACTGGGATCCCGACCACGATGCGCTTGCGGACCGGGTGACCACCCGGGTGCATTGCGCCGAACACTTCATCCGCCGCGATGATGCCTTGCGGGCACATGCCACCCAGATCGACCCGGAGGGTTGGTTTTTCGCCACGCCCCTAGACTGGCAGCATCGGCTCTGGCCGACCGAGGAGTTCGAGCTGGCCCGCTCGCGGGTGCCTGCCGAGTTACCGGAAGACGACCTATTCGCCGGAATTGAGATCTTCGAGTGAACCCACTGATGATCACCCTGCTCGCTGAGGAGCCCTCAACGACCGGGCCGGATTTCGGCAAGGCCAGCCCGGTCGGCCTCCTTGTCGTCGTGCTGCTCCTCCTCGGCGTATTCGCTTTGGTGTGGTCGATGAACCGCCACCTCAAAAAGATCCCGCAGAGCTTTGATACGCCCGATACCGACCCGCCTGCCAACAAGTCTGAGGTTCGCAGCCAGACAGAGGGCGCTGTCGCGAAACCCGAGGATGGCCACACCGGAGAGCCCCCGCGTGAGCCCAGCAGGTAACACCCTGGCCGGGGCGACTAGTCCCTATTTGCGCCAGCACGCCGACAATCCGGTGCACTGGCAGCAGTGGGGTCCCGAGGCACTTGCCGAGGCAGTCCGCCGCGATGTGCCCATTCTGTTGTCGATCGGGTACGCGGCCTGCCATTGGTGTCACGTGATGGCTCACGAGTCCTTCGAGGACGATGCGGTCGCGACGGTGATGAACCAGTTCGTCTGCATCAAGGTCGACCGCGAGGAACGCCCGGATATCGACGCGGTCTACATGAACGCGACGGTGGCGCTCACCGGGCACGGTGGTTGGCCGATGACGTGTTTCCTCACCCCGGATGGCCGGCCGTTCTTCTGCGGCACCTACTACCCCAAGCCGCAGTTCCTGCAGCTGCTCGGTGCAGTGGCCGAGACCTGGCGCGAGCGTCGCGACGAGGTCGAACAGGCCTCCGACCACATCACCGGGGAACTACGCGCGATGGCCTCCGGGCTGCCGGGCGGCGGCCCGGAGATCGCACCCGACCTGTGTGATCAGGCCGTCGCCGCTGTGCTCCGCGATGAGGACACCACCCGTGGCGGTTTCGGTGCTGCGCCGAAGTTCCCGCCGTCTGCACTGCTGGAGGCGCAGCTGCGCACCTACGAGCGCACCGGCTCACCGGTGCCGCTCGGTACCGTCCGACGCACGTGCACGGCGATGGCGCGTGGCGGTATCTACGACCAGCTGGCCGGCGGATTCGCCCGCTATAGCGTCGATGCCGACTGGGTGGTTCCGCACTTCGAAAAAATGCTCTACGACAACGCCCTGCTGTTGCGTGTGTACGCACACTGGGCCCGACGCACGGGTGATCCGCTGGCCCGCCGCATCACCGCCGAGACGGCGGCGTTCATCCTCGCCGACCTTGCCGAGGGCGAGATGTTCACCTCGTCGCTGGATGCTGACGCCGCCGGATCAGAGGGGTCCACCTACGTGTGGACGCCCAAGCAACTTCGCGAGGTGCTCGGCGATGATGACGGACTTTGGGCCGCAAAGATTTTTGCGGTCAGCGATCCCGGATCATTCGAGCACGGAAGTTCGGTGCTGCAGTTGCCCGCCGCCAGCGATCCGCTGCCTCATGACGTCGAACGTTTTGATCGGGTGCGGGCAGCGTTGAAGTCGGTGCGTGACACCCGACCGCAACCGCCTCGCGATGACAAGATCGTCACCGCCTGGAACGGTCTGGCGATCACCGCGTTGGCCGAAGCCGGCGTCGCGCTGGGCGATCACAGCCTTCTCGACGCGGCCGGTCGCTGCGCCACAGCGATCGTCGATCTCCATCTGGTTGACGGACGGCTGCGCCGCGCGAGCCTCGGCGGCCGGGTGGGGGACAGCGCGGCGATTCTGGAAGATCACGCGATGCTGGCCACCGGACTGCTGGCGCTCTACCAACTCGATGGTGATCAGCTTTGGCTGTCGAAAGCCACCGAACTGATCGACATGGCACTGGAGCACTTCACCGACCCCGACCGGCCAGGCCGCTGGTTTGACACCGCTGATGACGCCGAGCAGTTGATGGTCCGGCCGGCCGACCCCATGGACGGCGCCACGCCGTCTGGTGCCTCCTCGATCGCCGAGGCGCTGCTGACGGCCGCTCACCTTGTCGACGCCGACCGCGCCGTCCGCTACCGCGAGGCGGCTGCGACCGCACTGCTGGCGCACTCACCGCTGTTGGCGCGAGCACCACGCTCAGCTGGTCACTGGCTGGCCGTGGCCGAAGCCGCGGTTCGCGGTCCGTTGCAGGTGGCGGTCTCCACCGGCGGGACGGACTCGGAACTGCTGGCCGCCGCGCGTCTGGTCGCGCCGGGTGGCGCGATCGTCATTGGCGGCCCGATGGACTCGATCCCACTGCTGGACGGCCGTGATCGGATCCGCGGAGCGGATGCCGCCTACATCTGCCGGGGCGCGGTCTGCGACCTGCCGGTGACGACCGCCACGGAACTGTCCGCGGCCCTCGGAGTGCCCGTGTAGCGTGGCGCCATGGTCAGCGCCGAACACATCACCAACGCCGTCAATCGCTATCTCGAACTTGTCGCCACCGGCACCGCCGACGAGATCGCGAGCCTCTTTGCCGAGGACGCC
>CALQLM010000310.1 GCA_943331415.1 Bifidobacterium breve | reverse complement strand
GCCGGCGATCACCAGGATGCGCGGCGCGAAGAAGTTCACCAGTTGCGAGGACGCCCCCAGTCCGACGCCCAGTGCGATGACGAACGGGATGAAACCGATCCCGGCCTTCAGCGCGCTGTAGCCCATGATGTCCTGCACATACAGACCGATCAGCACGGTCAGGGTGAACATCACTCCACCGGCCAGGAAGATCGCGGCGAAGGTGGCCAGCCGATTGCGGTCGCGGAACAGCCCGAACGGCACGACCGGGTTGATGGCGGTGCGCTCGACCAGAACGAAGGCCGCGAAAGCCGCGACGGCGGCGGCACCCGACAGCAGTGTCAGCGGTGCCAGCCAGCCGTTCTCCGGACCCTGGGTGAAGCCGAAGACCGCCGCGGTGCAGGCGACGGTGGCCAGTAGTGCACCGGCCGCGTCGAGTTTCATCCGCTCGCGGTGGGTCTCCCGCAGATTGTGATAGGCCAGATAAATCATCAGCACGCCGATCGGCACGTTGACGAGGAAGGCCAACCGCCAGGACAACTCCGTCAGCGCGCCACCGACGACCAGACCCAGCACCGAACCGAGTCCGGTCATGGCGGCGAAGACAGCGGTGGCGGCGTTTCGAGCCGGCCCCTTGGGAAAGGTCGTAGCCACCAGCGCCAGCCCGGTGGGCGCGGCGATCGCGGCGCCGACGCCCTGCAGGAGCCGCGCGACCACCAAAGTCGTTTGATCCCAGGCAATTCCGCACAAAATCGAGGCGATGGTGAACAGTGCGACGCCGACAATGAAGGTCCGCTTGCGCCCGATGGTGTCGCCGAGACGTCCGCCCAGCAGCATCAGGCCGCCGAACGTGAGCACATAGGCGGTGATCACCCAGCTGCGGCCGGCGTCGGACAGGCTCAGCTCATCCTGGATCTTGGGAAGCGCCACGATGGCCACGGTGGAATCCATGGTGGCCAGCAGTTGCATGCCGCCGATCGCGGCGACCGCGGAGATGAAGCGGCGTGAGGGCAACCAGCCCGGCATCGCGGACCGAGCCAGCGCTCCCTGCTCGTCCGCCGGATCCAGACGCACCGCAACCGTGCGGGGGGCGGTGGCGTCCCGACGCCCACCGGCGCGGCGCAAGCTCGCGCGGTCAGCATCGTTAAGTGCCGTCATAGCGGCTTACTCTACAGTAATATTAAGAGAACTTTAAAGGCTCGTACCCGGCCACCGGCCCGATCACGATGATCGCGGGAGGACGAATCCCCTGGTCGCGGATTTCTTCCGCCACGTCAGCCAGCGTCGCCCGGAGCACCCGCTCGGCGGCGGTGGTGCCGTGTTGAACCACCAGAACCGGAGTTTGCGCAGGTCGACCCCCTGCCTGCAGCGCCTCGGCGAACAACCCGATGCGCTCGACGGCCATCAGCAGAACCAGCGTCCCGGATAGTTGCGCCAGCGCATTCCAATTGACTAACGATTCCGGGTCCTGCGGTGATAAATGGCCGCTGACCACGACGAATTCGTGATTCACCGCCCGGTGGGTGACCGGCACACCGGCCAGTGCGGGCACTGCGATTGCACTGGTCACGCCGGGAACCACTGTGACCGGGATCCCAGCGGCGGCACAGGCGAGAACCTCCTCATAGCCGCGCGCGAACACGAACGGATCGCCGCCTTTGAGCCGCACCACGAATTTTCCGGCACGAGCCCGGTCGATAAGAACGTCATTGATGGCTTCCTGCGCCATGGCCCGGCCGTAGGGAATCTTGGCCGCATCGATGATCTCGACCTGCGGCGCCAGCTCGGCCAGCAGTTCCGGCGGAGCCAGCCGGTCGGCCACCACCACGTCGGCATACGCCAGAAGTCGGCGGCCTCGGACCGTGATCAGCTCCGGGTCACCAGGTCCTCCGCCCACCAGTGCCACCCCGCCGGGCACCACATCGGAGGCCGTTGTCGCCACGATGTCCGGCGCGATCCGGCCTTGGGCGAACGCCTCCCGAATCGCCGAGCGCACCGCGGCCGAGCGGCGGTGCTCGCCACCGGCCAGCACCCCCACCATGAGTCCCTCGTAGTCGAAAGACGCCGGGGTGACGGCGGTTCCGTCGCGGCCGGCATCGGCACGGACACAGAAGATGCGCCGACTCTCGGCCTCGGCCACCACCGCAGCGTTAACCTCCGGGTCGTCGGTGGCGGCGATGGCGTACCAGGCTCCGTCGAGATCGCCATCGCGGTAGTCCCGAATGGTCAGGGTGATCCCGGGCTGTTGCTCAGCCAGGGCTTCAACCGCAGGGGTGGCCGCCCGGGCGATGACGTGAACATCAGCGCCATGCGAGATCAGCACCGGCACCCGGCGTTGCGCCACCGTGCCGCCGCCAATCATGACGACCTTCTTGCCGGCCAGTCGAAGGCCGACGAGGTAGGCGTTCTCGCTCACCGGGAGAGCCTAATGAACAGCCGCGTGCTCGACGAACCGCCGGATGGCGTACGGCTGGGCCGCCGGGTGGGTGTGCAGATAGGACGCGTGCACTCCCGCCTGAACCGCACCATCGCCAGCCAGTCGATCCCCGGCCCGGCCCAGCAACCAGGCCGGTCGCACCGACTCGCCGAATTGCACTGTGGTGCGGTGAAACTCATGACCGGTCGCCCGCTGACCCTCGGTGTACAACGCCGAATCCCCCGCGGCGACGGCATCGCGGTAGCCCAGCGTCAGGCGCGGGGTGAACGTCGCCGAACCGGAAAGGACCCCGCACATCGGGTGCCCGTCGAGATCGGACATCAGATAGGTCAACCCGCCGCATTCGGCATGCACTGGGGCGCGGACGGCAAGTTCGCGGATCTGTTGCCGCAGTGCCGTATTGGCCGAGAGTTGTTCGGGATATTGCTCGGGGAATCCACCCGGCAGCACCAGCGCGGCGGTGCGCTGCGGAAGTGCCTCGGTGAGCGGATCGAACGTCACCACCTCGGCACCGGCAGCGCGAAGCAGTTCCTCGCGCTCGGTGTAGCCGAACGTGAATGCCTTACCGGCAGCCACCGCCACCACCGGACTGCCGGCCACCGGATCCCCGATCGCCTGCCCGGGTGACCACACCTCTCCGGGGGCGGCCGAGGCCGCCATCGCAACCACCGCGTCCAGATCGACGTGCTGGGCCACCAGGTCGGTCATCGCCGCTACGGCCGCGAGTGCCTCGCCGCCGTGTTCGGTAGCGGTCACCAGTCCAAGATGCCGCGACGGCACCGTCAGGTCATCGTGGCGGGGCACCGCACCGAGCACCGGGATACCGACCGCCTCGCAGGCCTGTCGCAGCACCTGTTCGTGACGCGGCGAGCCCACCCGGTTGAGGATCACCCCGCCGATACGCACCCCGCGCAAGAATGTGGCGAAGCCGTGCAACACGGCGGCAATGGTCTGACTCTGCCCGCGCACATCG
>CALQLM010000309.1 GCA_943331415.1 Bifidobacterium breve | reverse complement strand
CCGGGCCCGAAAATGCCGCCGGAGCCGCCGGTACCGATGGACAGCGATGTCGCCACGATCTTGGCGACCGGCAATACCAACACGATCCACAGCGGGATCGAAGCCAGTCCCTCCCGGGTCATGGCGATCTGCACCCAGCCGTATCCGCTGGCCAGTATCTGCGGAATCACCAACGCCAGCAGGCCGACCAGTAGTCCGCCGACGGCGGGTTTGATCACCTTGTTGCCGGGCAGCCGTCGCGTCAGCGCCACGGTGCCGTAAAACATCCGCGCGTAGAGGTATCCGATGGCTGCCGCGATGACGCCGATGATCAGAAACCAGCCGACCTGGGCCGGATCGAAGGTGTAGTCGGGTTCGACGAAACCGAACATCGGTGTGAACCCCAGGATCGAACCGTAGACGCCGTATGCGGTTGCCGCGGTGATGAAACCTGGGACGAGGGCGCGGTAGTTGAAATCCTCGCGGTAGATGATCGAGGCGGCCAGCACCGCCCCGCCGAGGGGCGCGCTGAAGATCGCACCGATGCCCGAGCCGATGCCCAGTGACACCGCCAGCCGCCCGTCTGCATCGGACAGATCGAGCCGGCGGGTCAGCAGTGACCCGAACCCGGCGGAGATCTGAGCAGTCGGGCCTTCGCGACCGCCCGAACCGCCTGAGCCGATTGTCAGCGCACTGGCGATCAACTTGACCAGGACCGCGCGACCGCGGATCGACCGCGGATCGGTGTGCACCGCTTCGATCGCACTGTCAGTGCCGTGGCCTTCGGCCTCAGGGGCGAACTTAGCGACGATGGATGCCGAGACCAACGCCCCGCCGAAGACGATCAGTGGAATCGCCCAGGGCCGACTGAACCCGGCCGGTGCCGATCCGCCGCCGTCGCCGATCGCCTGCGGCTGTTGGTAACCCCCGAGGAAACCGAGTAGGTACTCGCCCGCGTATTTCAGGGTGAGAAAGAACACCACCGCGCCGAGGCCGGCGATGATGCCGATGGCAATGCCGAGGATCAGCCACTTGCGCAGGTAGCCGGAGTTGCGGATGAAGAGTCCCAGCCGTCCGCCGGCTTCGGTTGAGCCGTTCTGCTGCGGCTCGGCCATCAACGGATGCTAACAGCGGGCAGCTAGGTGGGCGGCTCTGTCAGCCTGGACCGCGCGGCGTTGGTGGCACCCTCAATCGGCAGATGATCTCCCGCCGCGGCCAGGCCGAAGCGGGGCATGCTGCCGTAGATCGCCTCATAGCTTCCCGGCTCGACGCGGTACGTCTCGTGCCAGTAGCCGAATGTCTGATCGGTTTTCGTCAGCACGGCCAACTGTCGCCAGGCTGCGAGGTGGGGTTGGGAGTTGTCGTGCGAGAAGGCTTCCAGGGCTGCGAAATCCCGCCAGTACTGCGTCATTCCCACGCCTCGCGCGTACACGTACAGATATCCGTTGAGATAGCCGTCGGGCCGGTCGTGCTGCATGTACCACCACATCCGCACGGTGTTGATCGTCGGCCGCAGCCAACGATGCACCGCCCACAGCCGATTGATGCGCATACCGATACCGAAGACCACGGTGCCTGGATCAGCCCGTGCGGTGTAGCGGCCCGGGAATGACTGGTTCATGCGCAGAAGGGTAGTCCTGCGGAGCGCTCAGTCCAGGTAGTCGCGCAAGACCTGCGAGCGGCTCGGGTGGCGCAGCTTCGACATGGTCTTGGACTCGATCTGCCGGATGCGCTCACGGGTGACCCCGTAGACCTGGCCGATCTCATCAAGGGTGCGGGGCTGGCCGTCGGTCAGGCCGAAGCGCAGACGGACCACGCCGGCCTCGCGCTCGGAGAGCGTCTCCAGCACCGACTGCAGCTGATCCTGCAGCAGGGTGAACGAGACGGCGTCGACGGCCACCACCGCTTCGGAGTCCTCGATGAAGTCGCCAAGCTGGCTGTCGCCTTCATCGCCGATGGTCTGGTCCAGTGAGATCGGTTCGCGGGCGTACTGCTGGATCTCCAGCACCTTCTCCGGGGTGATGTCCATTTCCTTGGCCAGCTCCTCCGGAGTGGCCTCGCGGCCCAGATCCTGGAGTAGCTCGCGCTGGATGCGGCCGAGCTTGTTGATCACCTCGACCATGTGCACCGGGATGCGGATGGTGCGGGCCTGGTCGGCCATCGCGCGGGTGATGGCCTGACGGATCCACCAGGTGGCGTAGGTCGAGAACTTGTAACCCTTGGTGTAGTCGAACTTCTCCACCGCGCGAATGAGGCCGAGGTTGCCCTCCTGGATGAGGTCCAGGAAGGCCATGCCGCGACCGGTGTAGCGCTTGGCCAAGGAGACCACCAGACGCAGATTCGCTTCCAGCAGATGGTTTTTCGCCCGATCGCCGTCACGACAGATCCACGTCATATCGCGACGCTGCTGCACCGGCAGCTTCTTGCCGCGCTCGGCGACCTCGGTCATCTTCTGGGTGGCGTACAGGCCCGCCTCGATGCGCTTGGCCAGTTCCACCTCTTCCTCAGCGTTGAGGAGGGCGACCTTGCCGATCTGCTTGAGGTAGGCGCGCACCGAGTCGGCAGACGCCGTGAGTTCGGCGTCCTTGCGGGCCTGACGCAGGGCTTCGGATTCCTCTTCGTCCCAGACGAAGTCACCGGAAGCCTTGTCCTTATCGGAGGGCTCGGCGACGTCCTCGTCTTCGCCGTCGGTGGCGGGGGCGGCAGTGACGACTGCGACGTCGACGCCGGCCTCTTCCTCGACAGCAACCTCTTCGAGATCCTCGATCTCGATCTCCTCGGTGGCGTCGATATCGGGTTCGACAGCCAAATCGGTGTCGAGGTCTTCGACGAGGAGTTCGGCCACGCCACCGGCGGAGGCGGATGACTTCTTGGCCCCGCCTCGGGCGGTCTTGGCCGGCGGCTGTTTGGTGCCCGCTTTAGCCGGTGCGGCTTTGGCGGCTTTCACGGGAGCGGCTTTGCCGGGTTTGGCGACAGCGGCTGTCGACGATTTGGCCGCGGCGACCTTCGTGGCCTTGGCTGGCGCGGCTTTGGCGGCTTTGACGGCTTTGGCAGGAGCTGCCTTGGCCGGGGCGGCTTTGGTGGCCTTCACCGGAGCGGTCTTGGCTGGTTTGGCCGCCGCAGCTTTAGCGGGAACGGTCTTGATGGGCTTCTTCGGAGCGGCTTTCACAGACTTGGCCGGCGCGGCTTTCCTGGTTTTGGCGGCAGACTTCGCCGGGGCCGTTTTCACGGTTTTGGTGGCGGCTTTCGCCGGTGCAGCCTTGGTGGCCTTGGTGGCCTTGGCGACAGCCTTGGCCGGTGCGGCTTTGGTGGTCTTCGCCGGAGCGGCTTTCGTCGCCTTTGCCCCAGTGGTCTTCACGGCTTTCGCGGGCGCGGCTTTTGTGGCCCGCGCCGGTGTCGACTTGGTGACCTT
>CALQLM010000308.1 GCA_943331415.1 Bifidobacterium breve | reverse complement strand
GACATCTGGCAGGCCGCGGATCTGGTCGTCACCGCATCGGCCTGGCGTTGGACCGCGTTTCTGGCCCTTGGTGTCACGGTGGCCGCGCGCATGGTGCTGCGGTGGAACTGGACACCGCTGCTCTTCGCGGGGTCAATACTGACGCTGGTGCCGCTGGGTCTGAGTGGACACGCCTCGGCGGGTGGATCGCACGACATGGCCACCAACAGCCTGTTGATCCACCTCCTTGCCGGTTCGCTGTGGGCCGGTGGTCTGCTGGCACTGTTAGCACACGCGTTGCGAGGTGGCGCATACGCCGATGTGTCCGCGCGGCGGTTCTCGGCGGTCGCCCTCTGGTGCTTCATCGCCATGGCGGTGTCCGGGATCATCAACGCGGGCGTGCGAATTCGGCTGAGCGATCTGTTCTCGACGTCCTACGGGTGGCTGGTGGTGGCCAAAGCCGTGGCGCTACTCGCCTTGGGTGTGATCGGCTGGCAGCAGCGCCGTGGCGCGGTGACGGCGTTGCAGTCCGATCCGGATGCGCGGGCCCCGCTGATCAGGCTGGCGACCGTGGAGGCCATGGTCTTCGGCGCGACATTCGGTATCGCCGTCGGAATGGGTCGCACCCCGCCGCCACCGCCGGTGGTGCTCAACCCGTCAGCCGCCGAGGTCGCACTCGGCTATGACCTCGCCGGCCCTCCGACCGTGGCGCGCATTCTGTTTGAGTGGCGCTTTGATCTGGTGTTCGGCACCGCCGCGATCCTCTTGGCGGCGGTCTACTTCGCGGCAGTGATTCGGCTTCGGCGTCGTGGTGACCCGTGGCCGATCGGCCGCACGGCCGCGTGGCTGCTCGGCTGCGCGGTTCTGCTGTTCGCCACCTCATCGGGTCTGGGCCGCTATATGCCGGCCATGTTCAGCGCGCACATGGCAGGTCACATGCTGCTGTCGATGCTGACTCCGATTCTGTTGGTCCTGGGGGCGCCGACGACGCTGGCGCTGCGGGCACTGCCCGTCGCCGGTCGGGGCAACCCACCCGGGCCGCGGGAGTGGTTGCTGGCGGGTCTGCACAGCGCGTGGTCTCGGTTCTTCACCCATCCGGTGGTGGCCACGGTGATGTTCGTCACCGGGTTCTACGCGCTGTATCTCGGCGGCATCTTCGACGCTGCGGCCAGCCACCACGGCGCACACCTGCTGATGAACGTCCACTTCCTGCTCACCGGATACCTCTTCTACTGGGCGGTGATCGGTATCGATCCCACTCCTCGGGTCATCCCGCCGATCGGCAAGATCGGGATGGTGTTCGCCTCGATTCCGCTTCACGCGTTTTTTGGGGTTGTGCTGATGGGGATGGGTGAGATCCTGGCTGGACAGTTCTATCGGTCGTTGCAATTGCCCTGGCACACGGATCTTCTCGGCGATCAGCGCCTCGGCGGTTCGATCGCGTGGGCGGCCGGTGAGATACCGCTCGTGGTGGTGCTACTGGCGCTGCTGATCCAGTGGCAGCGCAGCGACCGACGCACGTCCACCCGCATGGATCGGGCCGCCGAACGCGACCACGATGCCGATATGGCCGCATATAACGCGATGCTGGCCGAGTTGGCCCGTCGCGACGGCGCCGACCGCTAGTCGTCCCCGCGGCATCGATCCACAGTCGCTGCCTCATTCACACCCAGGTCGCACCGGGCGCCGTTGTCGTTCCGGTCCGTCGGTATCGCCGTGCCCAATGGAGGCGCATATCCGAATTCCACGAGAGGACATCACACTCATGTTTGAAACACCCTTCACAGTCGTCGGCCGCATCGTCACCGACCCCCGCCGTCGGGTCGTGGCGGACCAGGAGGTGATCAGCTTCCGGGTCGCGAGCAACTCCCGTCGCCGCACCGCTGAGGGCACCTGGGAGCCGGGCAACTCGCTGTTCGTCACGGTCAACTGCTGGGGCAAGCTGGTCACCGGAGTGGGTGCCGGTCTGTACAAAGGCGCCGCGGTGATCGTGGTCGGAACCGTTCACACCAGTGAATACGAGGATCGTGACGGAGCGAAGCGGTCATCGCTGGAAATGCGCGCCACCGCGGTCGGGCCGGATCTCGCCCGGGTCATCGCCCGCATCGAGCAGCCCGGCCATCCGCAGAACGCCCAGCCAGCGGCAGCCGGAGACGATCCCGCGGGTGGCGCGGCAGGCGGCGCAGACGCGTGCGACGACGTCGAGGGCACCGACGACGCCGACTCGGCGGGATTGGCGGTGGAGGCGACTGCCTAGGATGTGGCAATGGCCGAATTCATCTACACCATGCGCAAGGTCCGCAAGGCGCACGGCGACAAGGTGGTCCTTGACGACGTCACGCTCAGCTTCCTGCCGGGAGCCAAGATCGGCGTCGTGGGCCCCAACGGGGCCGGCAAGTCGAGCGTCCTGCGCATCATGGCCGGGCTTGACCAGGCCAACAACGGTGATGCCTTCTTGGCGCCCGGTGCGACCGTCGGGATCCTGGAGCAGGAACCGCAGCTGAACGAAGAGAAATCCGTCCGCGGAAACGTGGAGGAGGGCCTCGGCGAGATCAAGGTGAAGCTTGACCGCTTCAACGAGGTCGCGGAGCTCATGGCCACCGATTACACCGACGAGCTGATGGAGGAGATGGGTCAGCTTCAGGAGGAGCTCGACCATGCCGATGCCTGGGATATGGATTCCCAGTTAGAGCAGGCCATGGACGCGCTCCGTTGCCCGCCGCCCGATGAGCCGGTCACCCGGTTGTCAGGCGGTGAGCGGCGGCGGGTGGCGCTGTGCAAACTTTTGCTGAGCAAGCCCGATCTGCTGCTGCTCGACGAACCCACCAACCACCTCGACGCCGAGAGCGTGCAGTGGCTCGAGCAGCACCTCGCCGACTACAAGGGCGCGATCCTGGCCGTGACCCACGACCGCTACTTCCTGGACAACGTCGCCGAGTGGATCCTCGAACTCGACCGCGGCCGCGCCTACCCGTACGAGGGCAACTACTCCACCTATTTGGAGAAGAAGGCCGAGCGTCTCGAGGTCTCCGGCAAGAAGGACCAGAAGCTGCAGCGGCGGCTCAAAGAGGAACTGGCCTGGGTGCGGTCCGGTGCCAAAGCCCGTCAGGCCAAGAGCAAATCGCGGCTGGCGCGTTACGAGGAGATGGCGGCCGAGGCCGAGAAGACTCGCAAGCTCGACTTCGAGGAAATTCAGATCCCGGTCGGCCCACGACTGGGCAATATCGTCGTCGAGGTCGAGCATCTGGACAAGGGTTATGACGGCCGCATCCTGATCAAGGATCTGTCGTTCACTCTGCCCCGCAACGGCATTGTGGGCGTGATCGGACCCAACGGGGTCGGCAAGACCACGTTGTTCAAGACCATCGTGGGCCTGGAGAAGCCGGACAGCGGCACCGGGCGGGTCGGCGATACCGT
>CALQLM010000307.1 GCA_943331415.1 Bifidobacterium breve | reverse complement strand
GCTCCGAAGAACATCTCGCCGGTGACGAAGCCCGGTGTTGTCCCTGCGGCCTCGCCGGAGTCCGGCCAGTCCGACGCTGCGCCCGACCCGGTCGCCTCGGCAACCGTGGCCTCAGCAACCGTCGCACCTGCGATGCCCGCGGCCTTCGCCCGGCCCGCCCCGGCGGCGCCCGCGGCCACGTTGCTGCTCAACATCATGACCGCATTCGGCTGGCGTCCGGGTGCTGATCTGACGGCCGCGTTCCCGGCCCTGGCCGCGTGGACCGGACAGCGCCAGAGCGCCGCGGCACCCGCCGCGGTGATCGACCCGCCGGTTGCTGTGGCTGATCCGCCGGAGCCCACGCTGTTCGCGGCGGCCGCAGTCAGCGACCCACTGCTGCCGGGCGCCACCAACGGTGTGACCGGTGTACAGGTCGGTCACTCCCGCCTGGCCGTGCCGGGTGCCTTCATCGGAAACACCGTCGCCGCCGACTGGTATTTCCCGACTCAAGTCGACGGAACCATCGACGCCCAGGGTGTCATCTGGTTGCAGCACGGGTTCGGCGCCACCAACACGCCCTACGCAGCCTTGGCCGAGGAGTTGGCGCGGACGACCAACAGCATCGTGGTAGCTCCCACGCTGTCATCGCTTCCGTTCACGTTCTCGGGCGGCTGCCTGATCTGCACCACCTCGCAGCAGGCTGTCGCCGAGGTGTTCCTCGACCCAGACCGGACGGCTCTGGTCACCAGTGCGCAAGACGCTGGATACACCGGTGACGTGAGCGAACTCCTGGGCGCATTCGTGCTGTCCGGGCATTCCGCCGGCGGTGGATTCGCCACCGCGACGGCCTCTGATTACATCAGCGCGGGCGATGCCGCACAGGACGCCGACCTGTTAGGCGTGGTGATGTTCGACGGCGTCTCCAACGGCACGCTCGACGGTACTTTCGATGCCCAGCTAGCTGTGCTCGACACCGCCGACACCCCGGTTTATCAGATCGCCGCGCCCGCGCAGGCCTTCAATCTCTTCGGCGCGACCACCAACGCGCTGCTGGCCGCCCGGCCGGACCAGTTCGATGGCGCTGTCCTGGTGAACGGCTCGCACGTTGACTCGATGCTCGGCACCAACCCGATCATCGACTTCGCCGCGCAACTGGTGACGAAGTTCTCCCCGTCCGGCAACACCGCTGCGGTCTACAACCTCAGCACCGGCTGGATCAACGACCTCTACGTCGGTGCTGGTCCGGATGCGCCGCAGTACGGTCTGTACTCCGCGGCCAATGGTCAGATCATCATGGGCAACGCCGCCGCCGTGAGCCTGCCCACCCCATTCGCCAACAACCTTTCACCGCTGGACACCGTGATCAAGAACGCGGTCGATTCCATCGGCGCACTCTTCGGCCTCACTCCCGTCCCGGTGGTCAACACCGGGTCCAACGGCGTGACCGGCTATGTGACGCCGCCGCTGTCCAACGGGGTGACCGGTGTCCGGACCGGGTCGGCTCCGTTGCTGATCCCGTCCGGGGCCAATGGGTATAGCGCTCCCGCCGACTGGTACTTCCCGACCCAGGCCGACGGCTCGGTGCAAGCCAACGGCATCGTCTGGCTGCAGCACGGCTTCCTCGGTTTCAACACCTGGTACGCCGATATGGCGCAGGCGCTGGCCCAGGAAACCAACAGCATCGTGGTGGCACCCAATATCTACTGGTTCGATCCGGCATTCTCCGGCGAAGCCGCCGCTGACATGTTTGTGGGCGACCGGGCCGCACTGAACGTCAGTGCCAACCAGGCCGGCTATGACGGCATGCTGCCGCAGACGTTCATTCTCACCGGGCATTCTGCGGGCGGTCGGTTCGCCACGGCGGCCGGTGCGGGCACCGTCGAGAACGGTTCGTCCGTTGATCTGCTCGGCGTGGTCATGTTCGACGGTGTCTCTCGCCCGCCGACGTTCAACGAACAACTTCAGACATTGATCGGCGCCGGAATCCCGGACTACCAGATCGCCGCCCCGCCGCAACGCTGGAACGCCTGGGGCGTGGCCACCGAGGCGATGCTGGCGGAGTACCCGGACCAGTTCTTCGGCGTGCAGATCGACAACGGCTCGCATACCGATGTCATCGGCGGCGACTCGCTCTGGGGGTGGCTGGGTGAAATCGGCAGCGATCTCATCGTGAAGCCGTCCCCGCCCGGGGGCAAGGCTGCGGTGCGCACCTACGCCACCGGCTGGATCAACGACCTCTACAACGGGACGGGTCCGACTGATCCGGTTTACGGCATCTACGGCAACCCCAACGATGGCACCTATGTGCCCAACCAGGCCATCGTGATGGGTGAGGCCGGGGCGACCACCCTGCCTGCGCCGCCGCCGGTGGACCTCAACCAGTACGCGGGCAAATGGTACGAGCAGGGCAGTGTACGAATGTTCTTCTCGATCGGTCTGGTGAACACCACGGCGACCTACACCCCGCTGCCCAACGGCACCGTCAAGGTGGAGAACTTCGGCCAGTACTTCGGTCCCAACGGTCCGGCAGTCACCATCGAGGGCGCGGCAGCGCCGGTTAACGCCTACAACACCCGGCTCAATGTTGGCTTCGGCGGACTCTTCGGCCCCGCCCAACCCAACACCGACGAGCCGGGCAACTACTGGATTCTGGATTACGCACCGGATTACAGCTGGGCGATCGTCGGGGACCCGAACGGGACGGCCGGCTACATCCTGACCCGCGACCAGGAGATCACCGACGCCGAGTACAACGCGCTGGTGGCCCGGGCCTATCAGTTGGGCGTGAGCCGCACCATCATCCGGACTCGGCAGTTCCCGTCGGCTCCGGCCGCCAGCCTGCCGGGCCCGGCCACTGTGCCCGGCTCTGCCCGCGTCTGAGGAGTTTTCCGCCCCAAACACCGCGTAAGTGCTTGACGGGAAGCCTCTGACGGGTCAATCTGTTCCTCGAGCATGCGCGCGTGGGCGGTATTCTCCGCCCGATGCCCATCGGCTGCGGCATGCGCAGTTTGAGGTTGGCGCCATTGTGCGCTATTGTTGAGCGTTGCGCTGGTTTCCCCCTGCCCACCTCTAACGCACCCTGACACCGTGGTCCTGGTCTGAGTCATTTAGTCCCAGCTCAGAGACCTTCCACGTGTTGTGCGCTTTGGCGGACCCGGACAGGTGATTGCCCGCGCGAACCACGAAGATAAGCGGCGAAAGTCCCGGCGCACGCCGGAACCTAGAAGTCCGCATGGGTGCCGGAAGGATGCATCTTGGCAGTCTCCAGCCAGAGCAAATCGACCACTAGTTCTTCAAACTCAGTTCCGGGGGCGCCGAAACGAATCTCCTTCGCCAAGCTGCGTGAACCGCTCGAGGTTCCGGGCCTGCTTGACGTCCAGATCGACTCGTTCGACTGGCTGATCGGCGCGCCGCGCTGGCGTG
>CALQLM010000306.1 GCA_943331415.1 Bifidobacterium breve | reverse complement strand
TGGGTCACATCCGCTGACCACACCATGTTACTGGTCAGTAACTTCCGGTAGGTCGCATCATCACCATAGCTGTTCAAAGTTTGTGTTCTCGCAGGCCCGTCCCCACCAACGGGTTCGCGATCCCGGCCGCTCGGGTTAGCCTGCCTTGCGATGAATGCGCACCTGACGGACGCGGCCGACAGCGGATTGCCGCTGACCGGCGAACGGACCATTCCCGGCGTGGCGGTGGAGAACTACTGGTTCCGCCGCCATGAGGTCGTCTATCTCCGCTGCGCTGACATCTGCGCAGGTCGTGAGGTACTTGAGGCAGGTTGCGGCGAGGGCTACGGCGCCGACCTGATCGCCTCGGTGGCCCGCCGCGTGGTGGCCGTCGACTACGACGCCGCCACAGTCGCCCACGTGCGCTCCCGCTACCCCCGGGTCCAGGTCGTCGCGGCCAATCTGGCTTCGCTGCCGGTGCCTGACTCCTCGATGGACGTCGTGGTGAACTTCCAGGTCATCGAGCATTTGTGGGATCAGCCACAATTCATTACCGAATGCTTACGGGTGTTGCGTCCGGGCGGGTTGCTGCTCATGTCGACACCCAACCGAATCACCTTCACGCCAGGCAGCGACACCCCGGTCAACCCGTTCCACACCCGCGAGCTCAACGCCGCCGAGATGCGCGAACTACTGACCGACGGCGGGTTCCGGGTGACGTCCATGAGCGGGGTGTTCCACGGCCCGCGACTGATCGACATGGACGTCCGCCACGGCGGGTCGATCATCGAGGCCCAGATCGCGCGCGCGCTCGCCGACGCACCGTGGCCCGATGATCTGCTCGACGATGTTGCCGCAGTGGCGTGCGAGGACTTCGACATCGTCGACGCGTCCCTGCGCGATATCGACGAGAGCCTGGATCTGCTGGCGATCGCGCAGCGCCCATGACTGATTCGAGTCCCCGGGAATCGGTGCCCGGGCTGTTCAGCCTTGTGCTGCACACACACCTGCCCTGGCTGGCACATCACGGCCGCTGGCCGGTGGGCGAGGAGTGGCTTTACCAGTCGTGGGCGGCGTCCTACCTCCCGCTGATGCGCGTGCTGCGGACACTGGCCGCCGAGAACCGGCGCGGTCTGATCACGTTGGGAATGACTCCGGTGGTCGCCGCGCAACTCGACGACCCCTACTGCCTCGACGGTATGCACCGCTGGCTGGCCAACTGGCAACTGCGGGCGCTGGAGGCCGCCACCGTTCACACCGCGACGGGCGCGGCGGCCGGAACCGCGAGCACACCAGAGGCCCTGCGGCGCTTCGGAATTCGTGAGTACGGTGAGGCATCCACGGCTCTTGAGGATTTCACGTCACTGTGGCGACACGGGGCAAGCCCGCTACTGCGCGAGTTGATCGATGCCGGCGCCGTGGAGTTACTCGGCGGCCCGCTGGCCCACCCGTTCCAACCACTGCTCAACCCGCGGCTTCGCGAATTCGCCCTGCGCGAGGGACTGGCCGACGCCGGCCAACGACTGGGCCACACCCCGACCGGCATCTGGGCACCGGAGTGCGCATACGCCCCCGGCATGGAGCGCGACTACGCCGCAGCGGGGGTCGGGCACTTCATGGTCGACGGGCCGTCACTGCACGGCGATACCGCACTGGCTCGCCCGGTCGGTGACACCGACGTGGTGGCCTTCGGCCGGGATCTGACGATCTCCTACCGGGTGTGGTCGCCGAAGTCCGGTTATCCCGGCAACGCCGCCTACCGCGACTTCCACACCTTCGACCATCTGACGGGTCTCAAACCCGCTCGGGTCACCGGCCGCAGTGTGGGCTCCGATGACAAAGCGCCGTATGACCCCGACCGCGCCGATCGCGTGATCGACGGCCACGTCGCCGATTTCGTCGAGTTGGTGCGCGGCAGGTTGATCAGCGAGTCCCAGCGCATCGGGCGGCCCGCGCACGTGGTGGCGGCATTCGATACCGAACTGTTCGGGCACTGGTGGTACGAGGGCCCGATCTGGCTGGAGCGACTACTGCGCGCGCTACCGGAGGCCGGTGTACGCATCGGCACACTCAACGACGCCCGCGCCGACGGATTCGTCGGCGCGCCAGTGGATCTACCGTCCAGCTCGTGGGGGTCCGGCAAGGACTGGCAGGTGTGGGCCGGACCGAAGGTGGCCGATCTGGTGGCGCTCAACACCGAGGTGGTCGACACTGCACTCAGCGTCGTCGACAAGGCGCTGTCGCAGACCGAGGCCGCGCCGACCCGCGATCCGGTCGCCGATCAGATCCTGCGCGAAACTCTGCTGACGGTATCCAGCGACTGGCCGTTCATGGTCAGCAAGGATTCCGCGGCCGACTACGCCCGCTATCGCGCGCATCTGCATGCCCATGCCACCCGGGAGATCGCCGATGCGCTGGCCGGCGGCCACCGTGAGGCTGCCGTACGACTGGCCTCGAACTGGAACCGGGCCGATGGGCTGTTCGGTGCGCTCGACGCCAGACGGCTGCCCCGATGAGAATCCTGATGGTGTCGTGGGAGTACCCGCCGGTGGTGGTCGGCGGTCTGGGCCGGCATGTGCACCATCTGGCGACCGCCCTGGCCGCCGATGGACACGACGTCGTCGTGCTGTCCCGGCAGCCTTTCGGCACCGACCCCGCGAGCCACCCGACCGCCGATGAGGTCCGCGAGGGAGTTCGGGTGATCGCCGCGGCACAGGATCCGCACGAGTTCGATTTCGGCACCGACATGATGGCCTGGACGTTGGCCATGGGCCACGCCATGATTCGGGCCGGTCTGCGCCTGCATGCCGAAGGCTGGCTGCCCGACGTGGTGCACGCCCATGACTGGCTGGTGGCTCACCCCGCCATCGCCCTGGCCGAATTCTTCGACGTGCCGATGGTGTCGACCATTCACGCAACCGAGGCGGGCCGGCACTCCGGATGGGTGTCGGGTGCGATCAGCCGCCAGGTGCATGCCAGCGAATCCTGGCTGGCGCTGGAGTCGGACTCGCTGATCGCATGTTCGACGTCGATGGCCGATGAGATCACCGAGCTGTTTGGCCCCGGGTTAGCCGAGATCACCGTTATTCCAAACGGAATCGACTCCACCCGTTGGCCTTTCGCGACCCGCAAGCCACATACCGGTCCGGCCGAACTGTTGTACTTCGGCCGACTTGAGTTTGAGAAGGGCATTCACGAGCTGATCGCCGCCCTGCCCCGGATACGCCGGACCCATCCCGGCACCACGCTGACGATCGCCGGCGACGGCACCCAGCAGGACTGGCTGATTGAGTTGGCCCGCAAGCACAAGGTGCTCAAGTGCGTCCGGTTCGTCGGCCGAGCCGAGCATGAACAACTCTTGGCGCTACTGCACCGCGTCGACGTCGCGGTGCTGCCCAGCCACTACGAACCGTTCGGCATCGTGGCTC
>CALQLM010000305.1 GCA_943331415.1 Bifidobacterium breve | reverse complement strand
GCCCTTGTCCACGGCATCGGAGTACTCGGCGGTGGCCAGCACCAGTCCGCCACGCGGACCGCGCAGCGACTTATGCGTGGTGGAGGTGACGACGTGAGCATGCGGCACCGGGTCCTCGTCGCCGGTGAACACCTTGCCCGCCACCAGACCGGAGAAGTGCGCCATGTCGACCATGAACGTGGCGCCCACCTCGTCGGCGATCTCGCGCATCGTGGCGAAGTTCACCCGCCGCGGGTAGGCCGAGTAGCCGGCCACCAGAATCAGCGGCTTGAACTCCCGGACGGAAGCGGCGACGGCGTCGTAGTCGATCAACCCGGTCGTCGGGTCGGTGCCATAACTGCGCTGGTGAAACATCTTGCCCGAGATGTTGGGGCGGAAGCCGTGGGTGAGATGACCGCCGGCGTCCAACGACATTCCCATCAGGCGTTGGCTGCCCAGCTTGGCTCGCAGACGTTCCCACTCGGACTCGGAGAGGTCATTGACGTTCTTGACGCCGACCTCACCCAGTGCGGGCGCCTCGATCCGGGTGGCCAGAATGGCCCAGAAGGCGACCAGGTTCGCGTCGATGCCGGAGTGCGGCTGAACGTAGGCATAGGGAGCGCCGAACAGCTCGCGGGCGTGCTCGGCGGCGATGGTTTCGATCTCGTCGACATTCTGGCAGCCGGCATAGAAACGGTGCCCGACGGTGCCTTCGGCGTATTTGTCCGACAGCCAGGTGCCCATAGTCAGCAGAACCGCCGGTGAGGCGTAGTTCTCGCTGGCGATCAGTTTGAGTGATTCCCGCTGATCGACCAGCTCTTTTCGGGTTGCCGCGGCGATGCGAGGCTCGACTGATTCGATTACCGACAGCGCCGCGCGATAGGCCTCGCTGGCGGTGGCGGCGTAGTCGGCGCCGGGAGCGGCGCTGGCTGACACGATGGCGTCGGTAGTCATGCCGCAGAGCTTAGTCGCCGCGGCTCGTCGAGCGAACTACACCGTCAACTCGGCCCGCAACGAAGACGGGATCAGCGGCTCGTCAAGCAACCGGCCGAACCGCTCGGTGAGTCCTACCGTGGCGGGCCGGTCGTCCAGCCAGGTTCGCAGCAGCCGGTAACCCTCGACGTAGGTGCTGGTGTAGGCGCGCCACAGCGGCGAGGACAGGAACTTCAGCGACTGGCGCGCCCGGGTGTCATCGACCAGGAGCCAGCGCTGCAGGAACGCCACCACGTCGTCGACATCGCGGTGCTCGTCATGCAGCATCAGCGCGGCGTCCTGGCGGACTTCGGCGAGCGCCGCCGAGGCCTCCGACAGCGCCTCGGCGCGCTCCCCGTCGAACCGGAGCCCGAGATCGGCATAGATCTCGGCCGCCCATCGGCCCCAACCCGGGCCGAGGGCCGCGTGCAACGCCAGATCGGCCAGACCCTCGGCCATCAGACATTGCGGCGTGTTCACCAAAAAGATCGTCTGCTCGGCGTGGCCCAGGCCCGCGACCAGTCCGGCCTCCTTGCGGCAGTGCTCGGTGTGGTGACCCGGATAGGATTCGTGGGCGATCAGTCGCGGCAGATGAGACATCTGTTGCTTGAGGTCGGCATTGATCGCCACCCGCGAGCGGTAGCCGCCTTCGTAGTAGTTGAATCCCGACCACGGTTTGTCGGTCACGATCTCGTAGACGACATGCTCGGCATCCGGCAGCGGGTAGGTGACGCGCACGATATCGCGCAGCGCGCTGGAGAACGCGTGGACACAGTCCTCAAGGCGCTCCGGCGGAATTTCCTCAGCCTTGCGATGGGCCGCAATACGCTCGTCCAGCGGACCGCTGCCGCCGAGCGCCTCATCGAGACGGGCGTGGGCGGCGCGGTAACGCTCGGGGGCACCGCGGCTGATCTCGACGTCGAAGTAGTGGCGCACCTCGTCGACGAATCCGATGTCCTCTCCGGCGAACTTGCGCGCAGCGCAGGCCAGCGCCTGCAGGTGCGCGGCGATGAACCCGGCCCGCTGCTCGGTGAAGCCGGTGACGGGATCCGAACCGCGCGGCACCTGCGCCAGCTCGCCCAGCAGGGCCTGCGCGCGGACGGCCAGCACAGCCGGGTCCGGGGCGGACTCGTCGGCGACCTGCCTGCGCAATCGGGCGTCGCCGGTGAAGGAGTCCACGTAGCCCTCCTCGATCCGATCGAACCGCAGTCCGAGCAGAAGGTATTCGCGAATGAGGTGGTCGGGCTCCATGCCTTTCACGCTAACTGCAACACTTGTCCAATGGCGCGGCTGAGCGAACCCAGCCCCTACGTGGAGTTCGATCGGGCTGCGTGGCGGGCACTGCGGATGTCGACTCCGCTCAAGCTCACCGAGGAGGAACTGGTCGGTCTGCGGGGTCTCGGTGAGCAGATCGACCTACTGGAGGTTGAAGAGGTCTACCTCCCACTGGCCCGACTGATCCACCTTCAGGTGGCCGCCCGCCAGGGACTGTTCGCCGCAACGTCGGAATTCCTCGGCGAACCCACTCAGAGCCCGGTCCGGCCGGTGCCGTTCGTGATCGGTGTCGCCGGCAGCGTCGCGGTCGGCAAGTCGACCACCGCACGTGTGCTGCAGGCGCTGCTATCGCGTTGGGATGACCATTCCCGGGTTGATCTAGTCACCACCGACGGATTCCTCTACCCCAACACCGAGCTCGCTCGCCGAAATCTCATGCACCGCAAAGGCTTTCCGGAAAGCTACGATCGGCGTGCGTTGATGCGGTTCGTCACGTCGGTGAAATCGGGATCAGACCATGTGTGCGCACCGGTGTACTCGCATCTGATCTACGACATCGTGCCGGATGAGAAGCATGTTGTCACCCACCCTGACATCCTGATCCTGGAGGGTCTCAACGTCCTGCAGACCGGAACCCGTCTGATGGTCTCCGACCTTTTCGATTTCTCGGTGTACGTCGATGCCCGTATCGAGGATATCGAGCAGTGGTACGTCGAGAGATTCCTGGCGATGCGCGCCGGGGCCTTCGCCGACCCGGCGTCGCACTTCCACCATTACTCCAGCCTGACCGATCAGCAAGCGGTGAGCGCGGCCCGGGAGATCTGGCGAACCATCAACCGGCCCAACCTGATCGAGAACATCCTGCCGACCCGGCCACGGGCCACGCTGGTTCTGCGCAAGGACGCCGACCACGCGATCAACCGGCTCCGCCTACGCAAATTGTGACCGGGCACCATCAAGCACCGGGCTATGCCCCGAATCGGCGATGCCTGCGGCTGTAGTCGCGAAGCGCTCGCAGAAAGTCGACCCGCCGGAAGTCCGGCCAGTGCGCCTCGGTGAACCACATCTCCGAATACGCGCTCTGCCACAGCAGGAACCCGCTCAATCGCTGCTCCCCCGAGGTGCGGATCACCAGATCCGGGTCGGGCTGACCGGAGGTGTAGAGGTTCCCCGAGATGCCCTCAATGGT
>CALQLM010000304.1 GCA_943331415.1 Bifidobacterium breve | reverse complement strand
TAACGAGAGGCGCCAACGAGAGATGCTGCATCGAATCGCTACCCAATTCGGCGTCTGCCTGCTGATCGCCATTGCGACAGCTCCGCAGAGCCTCGCGGATCCACCCACTGTTCCCCCCACAGACCCGGCGGTGGCTCCGGTGGCCAACTCCGAACCCGCCCCCGCAGTTCCGAACGCACCCATGCCGTCGGGAACGCCCGGCACACTCACCACTCCAGACGGCTGGGTCCTGTCGATTTCGGCGAAGAGTGAATCCATCGAACCGGTGGCCTCGTTGACGAACGCTCCGTGGTCGCGCGAGTACCTCGTGGACGGAACGTTCCAGGGAACGGTGACCGGCTCCGGCAAGACCAAATTGTCCGGCGGCATCCTTGAGGCCGGCTATCAGATCGGGTGCGGTATCACTCAGGAGAACCTCGAGTCGATCACCTCACTGGGCATCGTTCCCGGCGTCGGCATCCCGTTCATCTCCGGCACGATCTTTCCGGTCTTCCTCGGTCTGACGGCGAATGAACAGATCAAGATCGCACTGAAACCCGGCACGGTGAACATCGTCTCGGTCGGCAAGAAGGACTACAAGGGCAGCCAATCCCGGGTCTCGATCACCGGGTTCCGCATCAAGATCGACGGATGCGCCGGCCAGTCCTTCATCCGTTCGTACGCAACCTTCACCAGCTCGACCGACAACACCGATGATGTCGTGACCTACCTCGGCCCCACGAAGGCCGTGTGATGACACCTCCGAACTCCAACGAAAGGCGCGGACGCCACATGTCGCATCGACTGGCCAGTTTGGCTGCAATTTGGCTCTGCGCTGCCTTGGTGAGCCCGGCAGTCGCGATAGCTGAACCTGTGGCCGATCCCGCGGTTCCGCCACCCGGGGCCGCAGAGGTGGTCCCTCTCGCGGCCGCCGCGCCGCCGTTGGATAC
The DNA here is from genome assembly GCA_943331415.1 of Bifidobacterium breve. Lineage (GTDB taxonomy): Bacteria > Actinomycetota > Actinomycetes > Mycobacteriales > Mycobacteriaceae > Mycobacterium. The sequence goes on along the minus strand of CALQLM010000304.1, from coordinate 2,500 downwards.
CGGGGCGGTCGCCTCGGAGGTGCCAGGCATCGCCAAGACGCCAGACGGTCGCACCCTCACGGTGCTCGCCAAGGACGAGACGCAACTCCCGATAGCGCCGTTGACCACCTCCCTGGCCGCCCGTGACTGGCTGGTGGGTGCCACCTTCACCGGCACCACCACCGGTTCGGTCTCCGGTGGAACGCTGGAGGTCGGATACCAGATCGGCTGCGGCGTCGAAATGGATAAGGTCAAGCTGAACGGGTCGATCGGTGCCACATTCGGCAACAGCACCCTGGGTATTGGCGGCTTTAACGCGCCCGGTACCGCCTCTCTTCCGATCCAGGGTCAGATCGAAGTCTTCGCCCGGCCCGGCGTCGTGACCAACGTCGTGGTCGACAAGAAGAAATTCAAGGGAACCTCGGCACGGGTCACGGTCAGGGATATCCACATCAAGGTGGATAACTGCGTGGGAGCTTCGTCGCTGCGCTCGTATGCGGTGCTGACGAGTTCCGGTACCGATGACGACGACATCGTTGCCTACTACGGTGTCGCCAAGGTCTTCTGATGCCGGGGGGTGCCCGCAATCGGGCGATCACCGCTATCGGCCTGTGCCTCGGGGCAATCATCGCGACGCCGGCTGGCGCGGCCGCCGAGCCGGCGCCCGATCCCGCGCTTCCCGCTGAGGTGATCGGTGGCGAGGTGCCACCGATCGTGGACCCTTTGATCACGACCTCCCAGATCACCCGGCAAAGCCCGCTGACCGCGTTCGTCGATGTGCTGTCGCAGGCGTCACCGAATGTCGTGCTGGCCCCGTCGACAACGCCGGGCGGAGCCCCCGCCCCGGATCCGCTGGCCTCGATCGCCATGCTGACCCCGAAGAACTACCGCATGCCGACCGGCGAAGTGCCGTCGCCGTATGTGCTGGCGACCGGCGTCCCACCGGGGCCTTTCGCCCGGGTCGACGGTTGGAAGGGTGTGCACGCGATGATCCACGCGGGGCTGGGCCGGATGCCGGGCGTCGAACTCGGCCAGCCGCTGCCGGGAACCGCGCCACCGCCGGGCACCGCAATTCCGCTCGGACTGGTGCAGTTCCTGCCGGATCCGGCCGAACTCGTGCCGGCTGATCCGGCCGCGCCGGCCGATACCGCGCCGCTGATTCCGTTGCCGGTACCACCCGCCGGTTGACCCGGACCCATTACGGTATGCGCATGGCAGCGCAACGTCGATGGGTCTGGCCCGCACTGGTGGCTGCGTTCGCTGTCATTGCGGCTTCTCCCGCGGCCGCCGATCCGCCCGATGAGCAGCCGACCGAACCCAGCCCGGCACCGGCCGCGCCGACCGGGTTCATCCCGCCGGTCGCATCCTTCGGCAACATCCTGGGCCAGAGTGGAAGCGATCCGGCCGGTCCGCTAGGCATTCCCGATCTGTCCGCCTACGCGCCGAGCCTGGTGCTCGGCCAGAACCCGGTTCCGGCGGCACCCGGGACCGCGGATCCGGCGGTGATTCCCAATCTGAGCGCGTTCAACTCCGACTATCTGCTCGGGCAGAACCTGACACCCTCCGCACCGGGCCAGGGTGCGCCCGCCCCCGGTATCGGGCCCGACCAGGACAACCCCAGTACCGGCCGGATCGCGTTCCTGCGCCGACTGAACGAGATGTATCAGGCCGGCGGTCTCAAGGGCGCCTTCCTAGGCCAGCTACCCAAAGACCAACTCGGTGAGCCCCTGCCAGGAACGGCACCCGGTCCCGAAATCTACATTCCGCCGGGATTGGGAACCGGTTCGCCCGCTGAGCCGATGGGCTGAGGCACCCGTTCGCGCTTCATCTGACCCCGAGCGGGCGTCGGATAGGTTCAAGCTGTGCGAGTCGACGGACGCGATATCACCGTTGCGGGCAATCTGCTGCAGCCCCTGACCCGGCGCACCAACGATATCGTCCGGTTGGCGCTGTCCGCCGCGTTCCTGGCGATCGTCGTCACCAGTTCGCTGATCACCCGCAGCGACTGGGTGGGACTGGAGAAGTCGATCTCGCGCATCGTGGGCGTGCTGACGCCCACCCAATCGAATCTGGTGTACCTGGCCTACGGCATTGCGATCGTGGCCCTACCGTTCGTCATCCTGATCGGCCTGATCGCCGGTCGCCAGTGGAAACTTCTCGGCGCCTACGGGGCAGCGGGGTTCATCGCCGTGCTGGCGCTGTCGATCACCGGCGAGGGCATCGCGGCGCCGCGTTGGCATTTCGACGAATCCCAACGCCTGTCGACGGTGCTGTCACAGTTCCTCGACGACCCTCGCTGGATTGCCATGCTGGCAGCGGTGTTGACAGTGTCGGGACCGTGGCTGCCCGGACGGTGGCGACGGTGGTGGTGGACACTGCTGCTGGCGTTCGTGCCTATCCATCTCGTCGTCAGCGCCGTGGTGCCCGCGCGCAGTCTTCTCGGGCTGGCGGTGGGCTGGTTCGTCGGCGCTCTGATCGTCCTCGTTGTCGGGACACCCGCCCTCGAGGTGCCACTGGACGG
>CALQLM010000303.1 GCA_943331415.1 Bifidobacterium breve | reverse complement strand
CTCTCATCTCCTACATCGCGATCTACCCGGCGCTGTGGAAGTTGCGCGTGTCCTTTCCCGATCACCCGCGGCCGTTCCGTGCTCCGTGGGCGCACTTCCTGTCGATCCTGCTGACGGCGTGGGTGATCTTTGCCACCGTGCAACTACTGATGCCCGGCATTGGGATCGATTGGTTCTCCGACGAGTTCCGACCGGAAGGCTGGGAGGCCGGAGAGCGGATGACCTATCTCCTCATCGACGCGGTACCACTGGCGCTCTTCATCATCACCGGCGTGATCTTCTACTTTGCCGGAACGAAGGTGCGCGAGGAAAAGGCCGTGGTCGGCTAGTTCGTGAGTTGCTCGACGAGTTCGGCGGCACTGTTCACCGAGTCCAGCAGCGCCCCAACATGAGCTTTGCTGCCCCGTAACGGCTCCAGGGTCGGGATCCTGACCAGCGAGTCGCCGCCGAGATCGAAGATCACCGAATCCCAGCTCGCCGCGGCGATATCGGCGCCGAACCGACGTAGGCATTCACCGCGGAAGTAAGCCCGGGTGTCGGTCGGCGGATTGTCCACAGCATCAAGAACCTGCTGCTCGGTAACGAGCCGCTTCATCGAACCACGTGCGACCAGCCGGTTGTACAGGCCCTTGTCCAACCGGACGTCGGAGTACTGCAGGTCGACCAGCTGTAGACGCGGGGCCGACCACGCCAAGTTCTCCCGCTGCCGGAAACCCTCAAGTAAGCGCAACTTGGCCGGCCAGTCCAATAACTCCGCACATTCCATCGGATCGCGTTCCAACAAATCCAGCACGTGCGCCCAGGTTTCCACAACGTGGGCAGCCCGCGGGTCGGGGTCGCGGCTAGCCAGCAGTGCGGCCACCCGGTCGAGATAGATGCGCTGTAGCGCCAACGCGGTGAGCTCACGTCCATCAGCCAGGGCGACAGTGGCGCGCAGCGATGGGTCCCGGCTGACGACGTGCACGGCGTGGACCGGCCGGGCCAGCGTGAGGTCGCTGAGATCGATTCCCTCCTCGATCAGGTCGAGGACCAGCGATGTGGTGCCCACCTTCAAATACGTGGAGGTCTCGGCCAGGTTGGCGTCGCCGATGATCACATGCAGCCGGCGATACTTGTCGGCATCGGCATGCGGCTCGTCGCGGGTGTTGATGATCCCCCGCTTCAGCGTGGTCTCCAGGCCCACCTCGACCTCGATGTAGTCAGCACGCTGAGACAGCTGGAAGCCGGGTTCGTCGCCGGCCGGTCCGATGCCGACCCGTCCCGAGCCGGTTACGACCTGCCGGGAGACCATGAACGTCGTCAGCCCTGCGATCACCGCCGAGAACGGGGTCTGCCGACTCATCAGATAGTTCTCGTGCGTTCCGTAGGAGGCGCCCTTACCGTCGACATTGTTCTTGTACAGCTGAAGTTTGGCGGCACCGGGGACGCTGGCGACGTGCCGGGCGGCGGCCTCCATTACTCGCTCGCCAGCTTTGTCCCAGATCACCGCATCCATCGGATCGGTCACCTCTGGTGCCGAGTACTCCGGATGGGCGTGGTCGACGTAGAGCCGGGCGCCGTTAGTCAAGATCATGTTGGCCGCACCGACCTCGTCGGCGTCAACTACCGGTACCGGTCCGGAGACCCGGCTCAGATCGAAGCCACGGGCGTCACGCAACGGTGATTCCACCTCGTAGTCCCACCGGGTGCGTTTGGCTCGCTGGATTCCCGCGGCGGCGGCATAGGCAAGCACCGCTTGAGTGGACGTGAGGATTGGATTCGCAGCCGGATCGGAGGGCGAGGATATTCCGTACTCGACCTCGGTGCCGATGATTCGCTGCATGAGGGACAGCGTAGCCGGGTGACGATGCGCGCTAGCGCGAGGAGGAACCCGGCAAACCCAACCAGCCGGGTGACGATGCGTGCTGGACGGCTAGGGTTTCGACGCATGTCGGTCGAATCCGAAGCCGCCGAACGCTGGTTCCTCGCCCGCGGACTGCCCGCCGTCCTGCGCCCCGGCGCGCTGCTGCACAGGGTGTGGAGCCGGTCAGCGCCGGCGATGGCCGCGCTGGCGGTCTTCGCGGTGAATTCGATCATCGTGGTGACGGTGTCGGGCATGCACACCATCGACATCAATGGCCGGCCCGATCTCACCGAAGGTTTTGTCCTGGCCCTACTGGTGCTTGTAATTCCGGCCGCGTGTGCCACCGGATGGTTCGTCGCGAAGGTCGACTCCACCGCAGTGCGATCGGTAATTGCCACGGTCGCCCTCGTGATCATCGGGCTGGGTGCCATCTTCGGCGGACCGAGCACGCGGATGCCGATGAACGTGATCATCTGGGGCACGGCCGTCGGTGCGGTGATCGTGCTGACCGCAACGGGCGTCGGCTCGATCCTGGGTTGGGCGGCCGAGCTGACATTGACCAATCTTGCCTACGCCGCAGGCATGTTCGTCAGGGCGCTGCCGGTCGTCCTGCTGACGTTTCTCGTCTTCTTCAACACCTATGTGTGGCTGATGACCTCGTTGATCAGCCGCGGCCGCCTGTGGCTGGGAATGGGTTTCCTCTTCCTCATCGCTGCGGCGTTCCTGGTGTCCAGCACTCTGACCGAGGTGCGGCCACTACTCTCAGCGCCCGGGGCTGTCGCCGGCGACGCGGACCGGCTGGCCGGAACCCCATTTGAAGGCGTCCCCGACCAGTCCGATGCCCGCGGACTGTCCCTGGGCGAACGGCTCAACACGGTGTTCGTGGTTGCCGCATCACAAGTGGTGCACGTATTCACCGTCGCGGTCATGACCGGCACCGTCTTCTTCGTCCTGGGTCTGATTCTGGTCAGTCCCCCGGTTCTTGATGCCTGGACCCGCGGAGCCGGACGCCCCGATGGTCAGCTACTGGGTATGACACTGCCGATTCCGGACTCATTGATTCAGACGACGATGTTGCTGACCGCGATCACCTTCATGTACCTGTCCGCCAAAGCCGTGACCGATTCGCAGTACCGCGCTCAGTTTCTGGATCCGATTCTCGACGACCTTCGACTCACCATCGTTGCGCTTGGACGGTACCGTTTCATGCAGGAGAATTTTTCCAAAAACACGGCACCGTAATCCGATTCCGTACGGGAGGTCATCATGGCTGAGCAATCCGACGACGTGTTCGGTCTGCGATACGGCGAGGTGCTTCTGGTCACGATGGGCGAGGGTGGGCCAGAAGCGGCTGTGTACAACACCTTTCCGTTGAACGACTGTCCGGCGGAAAGGTGGGATGTTCTCGACGCCGAGGCAATCGCCAAGGACCACAGTGCCGTCGCAGCGTTGCTCAATGGTCCCCGCTACTGGCTGATGAGCAGTATTGAGAAGGACACATCCGGCCCGCAACAGACTGCGAGCTTCGGTGGCATCGACATGATCCAACAGGCCGTCGTCCAGTTGTCATCGATGAACCCCGCGCCCTACAGCGT
>CALQLM010000302.1 GCA_943331415.1 Bifidobacterium breve | reverse complement strand
TGTGCTGGATGTGATGCCGAAGTCCTGGGTGGCCCAGGCGAAGGCGCGTGCGGCGCCGTTGAGTTGTGCCTCGCTGATCTGTTCCACGTTGAAATCGCCTTCGCAGACCACCAGGAAGTGACCGGTGGTGTCGTAGTCGGTGGCGGTATCGCCGGCGATCCCGGTGCGGCGTAGTTCGAAGATGTTGCCGTCCCGGTCGACGCCCACGTGATAGGCGATGTCCACCCAGCCCTTGTCGATCTGGTGATAGCGCTGATGCTGGCGAAGCCGCGAGGTGATGTTGCTGTTGTCGCCGAGGACGACTTCGGTGTGGTGAATCGTCATCCGGGTGATCGTGTGCGGCCGTCCGCCCGGCAGTGGCGGACGCGCACCCCAGGCATCGCGGCACAGTAGGGCCGCCGACGCCGGGGGAGTCGCGCGGGCGGTCGCTCGGGTACCGACGACGCTGGCCACACCGGCCGCACCGGCCAGGTGCAGAAGACGTCGGCGGCTGATGTCAGGGTGGCTCGACCCCGGGGCAGCGATCCGCATGGGTCCAGAGTAATGGGGCACCGATCACCGCGGCCGGGTGAAATCTCTGGCAATCACCCCAGGGTGTCGCGGGCTGCCGGTTAGTGTCGGCGGGGTTGTGTCTTCGCGGGCCGTAATGGCTGGTGCGTTGTGTGGAGGCTGGGATGGCGGTTGGTCGGCGGGTGAGACAGCCGTACTCGTGGTTGGGCGTGGGTGCGCTCACGGTGGGGGTCGGTATTGCCTTGGCTCCAGGGTGCGGCGTGGCTCATGCTGATGCTGTGGGGGCCGGTGGCTCGTCTGCCGTTGATTCACGGGTGGCTGACTCACGGGTGGGTGATTCCTCGGGCGTGACGCGAACGACCCCGGTTGGGTCCCGCAGTGACCGCGGTAGCGGGCTTCGGCGTCCACGTCCGATGGCGGAGACGGTGTCTCGCGCAGCAGTGGTGCGTCGAACTGCCGGTGGCGTCCACGGTGCCGGGAATGCCAGTGCCCGTGTGCCGTTCCCCGCAGTACGGCCGGCGCGGCCGGTGGCGGCGGTGACCGGCGTGCAGGCGGGGGCGATCGGTCAGCAGATCACGGTGGCAGTCAATACGACGTTCAATACGGTGTTCGCCGAGTTGGGGCGTTTCCCGGCTAATCCGATCTCTGGCTTGCTGGAGGGGGCATTGGTGTTGGTGCGGCGCACCGTGTTCGGGTTGGTGCCGACCGGGGTGACCGCCACCCTGAATGGCGCGACGTTGGCGATCACGGTCGACCCGGGCAGCACGGCCTATTTCCGGCAGGACGGCCCCAGCTTGCAGGTGTCCGGTGACCCGGTGTTCTTCCGCCTTCTCAACGAGCAGCAGTTCAGTGCGTCGTCGGTTCAGGCGGTGACGGCCACCGGCACCGGGCATGCGGGTTTTGTGTTCACGACCGGTGATGTGAAGGCCTCCCTGGACACCACCGGAATCGACTCGGTGAACTTCGGTGCGGGCGCCCTGTTCGGCGACAGCGTGACGACCACCTTGGACAGTGGGACGTTGGTGCTCTACAACGCGGTGCGCGGCATGACCGGTGTGACCCTCGACGCGCCGGCGATCCGGCTGGCCACCGACGTTTCGGTGGAGGCCAGCGCCGATCCTGGTGACCAAACGTCTGTGCCGAATGTGACGTTCACCGGCACGGTTGACGCCACGACCACCGGTAATCAAGCGCTGACCGTGACGGCGTTGGGCGCCACGACGTTCATGGAGGCTGTCGGCAGCAAGGTGAAGTTGGCCAGCCTGCTTACTCAGGGCATCACACCACTGGACATCCCCCAGATCCCCGGCACCTCCCAAACCATCCCGCTGTACTACACGCCGCTGTATTCAGCGACCGCAATAGAGAAGGTGGCACACGCCATCCTGGTGTCGATCGGGAACAATCCGCCGCAGTTTTACACCTTCGATGCCGGCGGCGAAGGCTTTAGTACGGGCTATAACGAGACACTGTGGAACGGCGTGCCGTTGGTCGGACCGCCGGAAACGGAAAGCTTCGGTAGCGGAACCGTGGTCAGCGGGCCAGGTGTCACCACACCCATCACGAGCGGGGTCGGCACGAATCCGGTGACCACGCAGCAGCCGATTCGGGTTCTGGCGGGCACGTCGGTGACGCAAAATGGGGAACCGATTGATTTCACGAATCCCTATGTCGGTGCCTTCATCACCCGGTTCTTCGGTGACTTTGGCGTCAGTTTCTCCAACAACAGCGGTGACTCGGTGGCCCCACTGTCGAGTGCGATGTGGCAGCTGCCGGGCAACCTGGGCAATGGCTTCCTCGTCCAACTCGGGCCGATCGGAAACGCCAATCAGGTGACCGTAGGCCCGACCTCGGCTCTGATCAAACAATTTCCATTCGCCATCGCTATTCCGGAAGCAGTACCTTCGGCCACGTATCCCGGTACGGACAATCCCGTGCTGGTGAAGGGTCCGTACGACGTGGCGTACACCGTGACGGTGGAAGGCCAAGAGCCACAGCAGTACGGCGGCACGACGAACCCCATACTGAGCGTCTTCGATACCGGCACGCCTGAAACGGTGTTCCAGGTTCTGGATCCGCCCCATAGTGGCCAATTGCCGGTGGGAAGCACGGTCAGCGCAACCTTTATCAATGCCCTGGATCCGAGTGACCCGCTGTTGTGGTCGTTCACGGTCGGTACAACGCCGGCCGTCAACATGGCGGCCTACAGCGGTGCGGGCTCAAGCGCAGACGAGAAGATCATCCTCGGCCTGAACATCTATAACGATTTCGATGTCCTGTTCGATGCCCACACCCAGCTGATCTATCTGCGGCCCAACGGCGGCGGGGCGACTGTGAATCTGCAATCGGTGACCACCACCGGCGCGCAGTCCTATCAGCAGGGAAATGTCATCCTGGACGGCACGTACACGATCGACCGGGGATCGTTCTCGGTAGCCGGCACCACCACGCTGGCCGGGACCACCACCGGCATCAATGCCGGTACCGGCACGGTCAGCTTCTCCGGCACCATCGATGGCACCACCGTTGGCGCGCAGGCTCTGGCCGTCACTACACGCGGGGCCACCACATTCATTCGCGAGGTTGGTTTCTCCACCGCGCTGTCATCGGTGAGTGTCGCCGGCGGGGGGTCTACCGCCACCGCAGCGGTGACAACCACCGGGTCCCAGTCGTACGGCGGTGATGTATCGCTCAACGGCCCGTACGTGACCGGCGTGGGTCGGTTCACGATCGTCGGAGCGACCACAGTGGTCGGGCCTGTCAGCGTCAGTACCGATGACGGCGACATCACTTTCGGTGGCACCATCGATGCGACAACCAACACCGGCTTTACGCTCACCGTGACGGCCGGCGACAAGGGGGACGTCGAGTTCAAGGGCGCGGTGGGTAGCGCTGAACCGTTGGGCGGCTTAGCGATCGACAGCGCCAAAAAGGTGACCGCCTCGGG
>CALQLM010000301.1 GCA_943331415.1 Bifidobacterium breve | reverse complement strand
GTCCGCAGGTTGAGCCGGTACGGTCTAGGAGTGCCAGCTCAGCGGACGGTCGCAGACCAGCAGCGCTCCGCCTTGGGCCGCCGCGCGGGTGTGCCATCCTGGGGTGCGGTGGTGATCGCGGTGATCGCAACGATCGTCGGCATCGCGTTCGAGGCCGGTTCCGGCAATCAGGAACTCGGTAGCGCATTCGCCACCATGTACGTGCTCGGCTGCATCGCCGCCGTCCTCTTCGTACGACAGGCCAGCATCTTCACCGCCGTCGTCCAGCCGCCGCTGCTGTTGTTCGTCGCGGTCCCGTCGGCCTATTTCCTGCTGCACGCATCAGCATTCGGCGGACTCAAGGATATTGCGATCAACTGCGGCTACCCGCTGATCGAGCGCTTCCCCCTGATGCTGTTCACCTCGGCTGCCGTACTGCTCATCGGTATGATCCGCTGGTTCTTGGCGATGTCACCGACCACCGGGTCGGCAGAGGTTGAGGCCACCGGCGCAGGACTGCCGGCCAAGCCGTCGATGTTCGCCGGCCTGACTGCGGCAGTGTCATCGGCGGTCGCACGTTCTGCCGGCACGGCGCGCGATGCGGTCGAGCGACAGACAAGGTCAAAACACGGAACCGATCGGAAGTCATCAGCAAACCGGCGGCCACGCCCGGAACGCAGACCCGCCGAACCCGCATCGGCACGGCCCCGTCGTGCCCGACCGCCGATTGAGGAGAGGGACGGCGCCCCGCCGCGGCGGCGTCAGCCCGCCAGTCGCTCGCCCAGGGAAGCCGATCCGCTGATGGATCCGCCGCGGCGCCGTCCGCGCGCGCCCCGTGAACCCGAACGCCTACCCCCTCCGCGGCGTCGCGAACCCCGGGATCGCCGCGAGGGTCGCGAGCCATATCCGCCACGTCCGGCCCACACCAGTCGGTTCGATCCGTATGAGGCCGGACGGGATTACCCCAGCCGGGAGCCGTATCCGCCTTACGAACCCCGGCGTCGTCCCAGCCCCAACGGATCGTCGGGCACGCATCATCCGGTCTCCCGGGTGCGATACCGCGAGTCCGGCCCGAACGATGCCGAGGACCTCGACGGCTACCGGAACCGGTCCGGCCGCTAACTCGCTAGGGCCGTGGTCGGCGAATCTCGCGCGGTAACGCGAAGACCAGGGTCTCATTTGCCGTGGTCACTGTTTGCACTGTGTCGTAACCGAATTCGGAGAGCCGTTCTAAGACGCCGCGGACCAGAATCTCGGGCACTGAGGCGCCTGAGGTGACCCCGACGGTCACCACACCCTCCAGCCAGTCCGGATCGATATCCTCGGCGTAATCGACCAGGTATGCGGCCTTGGCTCCGGCGCCCAGTGCCACCTCGACCAGCCGGACCGAATTGGAAGAGTTACTAGAACCGACCACGATGACCAGGTCGCATTCGGGTGCCATCGCCTTGACCGCCACCTGCCGATTCTGGGTGGCGTAACAGATGTCATCACTCGGTGGATCCTGCAGCGTCGGGAACCGATCCCGCAGGCGTGCAACGGTTTCCATGGTCTCATCAACGCTCAGGGTGGTCTGCGAAAGCCAGATGATCTTGCTCTCATCCCGCACGGTGACGTTAGCGACCCCATCGGGTCCGTCTACCAGTTGGACATGGTCGGGAGCTTCCCCGGCGGTGCCGATGACCTCTTCGTGGCCCTCATGACCGATCAGCAGAATGTCGTAGTCCTCGCGAGCGAAACGCTTGGCCTCGTTGTGCACCTTGGTGACCAGTGGGCAGGTCGCGTCGATCACCTGGAGGTTGCGGGCGGCGGCCGACTCGTGCACGGTCGGGGCCACGCCGTGCGCAGAGAACACGACGATGGATCCCTCGGGCACTTCGTCCGCCTCGTCGACGAATACCGCTCCGGCCTTGGCCAGGGTCTCCACGACATGCCGGTTGTGCACGATCTCGTGGCGCACGTACACCGGCGCGCCATGCTTCTCCAGTGCGCGTTCGACGGTCTCGACGGCGCGATCGACCCCTGCGCAGTACCCCCGCGGTTCAGCCAGCAGAACTCGCTTGTCTCCACTGTGCTCGGCCGGGCCGGCGGTACCGGGAATCCCCATGTTGACGGTTGGCGGCATGGATTAAGCCTACGTTCTCCCCCGCGCGGGTGTGCCAGTCGTAGTCTGGTGCCCATGGCAACCGCACCGTACGGGGTCCGTCTGCTGATCGGCGCAGCCGTGACGGCCATCGAAGAGACCCTGAAACTGCCCCAGACCATCGCGATGTACCCGATGACCCTGGCCAGCAACGTCGCACAAACCGTGATGAAGATGCAGCAGGACCTTGCTGACCTCGCCATCAAGGGTGACTCGGCATTGGAGGGCCTTTTTCCCCCGAAGGATGAACAACCTGAGTGGGCGACCTTCGACGAGGATCTCGGCGAAAGCGGCGGATCGCGGCCCAGTGCCGGTGAGCGCCGCACCGAAGGCCGGTTCGCGCTCTACTCGGTGGCCGATGATGACGACGAGGTCGTGGAACGGCCGGCGAAGGCGACCGCCAAACCCAGAGCCACCAAGACCGCCAGGAAGTCGGCTCCGAAGGCTCCGGCCAAACCCGCGGTCGCGGTGCCCCCCATTGCGGTGGAACTCGACTACGAGTCGCTGACCCTGGCTCAACTCCGCGCCCGTATGACGGCGCTGAGCGTGACCGACCTGCGGGCCCTGCTGGCCTACGAGGAAGCGGCCAAAGCCCGCGCCCCGTTTCAGACCCTGCTGGCCAACAGGATCACCCGCGCGACCGCAAAGTGACAACACCTGCGGGAAGTGAGGACAACCCGTTCCCCGTCCGGTCGGTCGCCACCCGCGTTCAGGCGTGGATCGACAAACTCGGGACCATCTGGATCGAAGGACAACTCACCGAGATCAATATGCGCGGGGCGACCACGTACATGGTGCTCCGCGACCCGGCCGCTGACATGTCTCTACGGGTGAATTGTCGCAGTGATCTTGTGCGCGCGGCACCCGTGAAGCTCGCCGAGGGTGTGCAAGTGGTGGTGTGCGCCAAACCGCAGTTTGATCCGCGCCGGGGAGCGTTCTCGCTGCGGCTCAGTGCTATTCGGGCTGTCGGACTCGGCGAATTACTCGCCCGCATCGAGATGTTACGAAAAGTGCTCGACGCCGAGGGCTTGTTCGACCCTCGACTCAAGCGGCCGCTGCCGTTTCTGCCCACCATGATTGGGCTGATCACCGGGCGCGCCGGGGCGGCCGAACATGACGTGACGAGTGTGGCGGCCGCCCGCTGGCCGGGGGTTCGTTTCGCGATCCGGAACACGGCAGTGCAGGGCACGTCGGCGGTAGCGCAGATCGTGGAGGCTTTGCGTGCGCTCGACGCCGATCCGGAGGTCGACGTGATTGTGATCGCCCGTGGCGGCGGCAGCACTGAGGATCTGTTGCCGTTCTCCGACGAAACTCTGTGCCGGGCGATCGCCGCCTGCCGTACCCCGGTGG
>CALQLM010000300.1 GCA_943331415.1 Bifidobacterium breve | reverse complement strand
GCGTTGTAGTCGGCGGGCCCCGGCTAGCGCTTCGGCGGCCCAGCGGAGATAATCGGCGTGTGAACAAGAAAATGGCTGCAACTCTGCTGGCGGCAGTGTCTATCACTGCAACGCCGTTTCTGATCGCCCCGTCGGCCCAGGCTGAAGTCTGCGGCGACGTGGGCTTCTACGTCCGAGTCGGCGGATGCACCGATCTCGCCGCCGACGCCGTGGATGCCGCTGTCGTCGGTGCGGCGGTGGAAAATCCGCTCGCTTGGGGTCCGTTGCCGCCGGGTTACCTGCCGTACCCCTCATTTCACGGCGAGGCACCGTGCTTCCTGCCCAACGGACAGCCGTACTACACCCCGGGCACTGAGCCCTGCTTCCCGGTTTAACCGGATGCTTCAGTAGAGGCTCAATCCCAGCGCCAGAAGCTCAGGCTGAATCGAGCTGGCGCAGAGCCTCGCTGAGTCCGGCGCGGGTAGTGATGCCGAGTTTGGGGAACACGCGATAAAGGTGATTGTCGACGGTGCGCGCCGAGAGACTGAGTTGGGCGGCAATCTGTTTGGTGGTGTGCCCACTGGCGGCGAGGTCGGCGATGCGCCGCTCCTGAGCGCTGAGTGTCTCGGCGTCACCGAGGGATTTTTTGGCGGAGGCTCCCGCAGCGCGGAGTTCGCCCCGCGCCCGGTCCGCCCAAGGACGCGCGCCTAAACGGTCGAAGGTCTCGGCGGCGAACTCCAGTGCGGTACGCGCCTCGGTGTGCCGCCGCATGCGGCGGAGCCACATACCCTGTGCCAGAGCGATTCTGGCGTGGTCGAAGGGGAACTCGCCGATTCCGGGGTGGGTCAGCGCGGACTCATAGAGGCCACCGGCTACGGTATCCGACGCCGTCATTGCAGACATCGCCAGAGTGAGTGCCGCGACGCGAGGGGATATCTCGGGCAGATTCATTCGGACCGCTTCGGCGGCGTGCGCTCGGGCCTCCTCGAGACGCCCGGTTTGTACCGCAGCCTCAATGAGGTCGAGCATATCGTCGCCCACCTGAACGTTGTTTGGTGGGAATATCCCCGGCGGGCTGACCTTGATCGCGGCCTGATAGGCGGCCTCATAGTCGGCCTCGGCGAGTGCTATCCGGACTGCGATCCGTTGCGTCACAAGGAGATACATCTGCAGGCCTCGCGGGCGGGACCAGTCCGTCACCTCAGCCGCGTAACGGCGAGCGGTATCAAGATCGCCCCGCCACGCGGCCAGCACCCCGAGATAAGCCAGGAAATGGTGCCGAAGCAACGCCCCGCCCTGGGCCTCCTTCGCCATCGCGAGGCCGTCTGCCCCGACCTGGGCCGCCCTCTCCCAATGCCCGGTGGCCATCAGATCGAACATCACGACGCACCCCATCGCCATGGCGTCGATCGAGGGGCCGTGTTCGCGAACCTGCGTGTAGGCCTGGTTGAGCGGAACACGGAAGTCGGCCATGGCGTCGACGCAGTACGCGGGGTACGCCAGTTGCATGACCCGGCGCGGTTCCTGCAACGGCAGCCGGTCCGCATACTGGCGAAGAATCGCGCGCACGTAGCGGGCGGTAGTCACAATGTCGGTGAGGCCTGTTCGATACAGCAGGATCGCCGGATCTACCCGCGTGTCAATTTTTTCGACGGCGTCATTGGTCTGCTGGCGGTCCTGAGCATCGCCGGCATAGTTGGTGATCGACAGCAGCAGGTTGACGAGACGGTTCACCGTCTCGTCGTCAAGGTTGTCGGCGCTATTGAGCGCATCCAGCACTCGCCGATGGGTCAGCACCACTTCGCCCTCGCCGTGAAATGCGAGATAGGCATCGGCCAGTACCGCTGACGCTGATTGCTCCTCGCCGGACTCGGTGCTTCCCAGCAGATCCTGCGCCTCATCGTGACGGCCGGCCCGGGCGGCGAAGAACACCGCGTCGGCGAATAACGCGGCCCGCCCTTCCGGTTCGGTGCTCAGTTCGGCGGCTCGCCGCAGCCATTCGGCGGCCACCGCAAGCCCGCCCCGGCGGATGGACAGTTGGGCTGCCTTGGCGAGCAGGTCGGATACGTCCTGATCCGGCCCGGTGGTGGCGGCGGCCAGATGGGTGGCGCGGCGTATCAGGACATCCTCATAGAGCGCGGCAAGATCGCGGTGCGCGTCGCGGCGTTGTTGTGGACTGCCTTGATGAATCACCGCGGCGCGGACAAGGGGATGGCGGAACTCGACCTCCCCCAACGAATTCACCACCAGAAGCCCGGCATCGACGGCGGGCTGGGGATTGCGCATGACGTACCGCGACCGATTCGTCGCGTGGGCGCTGACGGCGATACCGTCGAACGCGGCCCGCAACAGGTCGGCGCGCATGCCGGGCTTGAGCTGTCCCAGGCGGCGGCCAAATACCGCCACCAGCCGTTCGGTCAGCGGCAGCGTGCCCGCGTCGTCGATCTGATCGGCGCCACGGGGAAGTTCGGCCAGCGCCAGGGGATTGCCCGCCGCCGCCGCCAAGATCGCGGCCTTCTTCGCCGCCGTCAACGGCACGTCGGCAAGGGCCAGTAGCTGTGCCGAATCCTCCGCGTCCAGCGGATGCAACTGCAGTTCGCTCCATCCCACCGGTGAAAACGACGACTCGTACGGCGTCCGCCGTCCGGCCACGATCCCCACCGCGGGATTGTTCAGCCGGCGCCCCGCAGCGCCCAGCACCTCCGCGCTGATGGAATCGAGCCCGTGCACATCGTCGAGCACCAGGAGCACCGGCCCGTTCTGGGCGGCGGCCGTCAGAAGTTTCAGTAATGCCATCACCAGAGGCAGTGCCGACATACCTGCGCCGGAATCCCCGCCTAACACCGGCGCCAGCACTGCGCGGTCCCGATCGTCCAAGCCGGATATGTATTCCTGCAGGCCAAACACCATCTGATTGAGCCCGCCGAGGGCAAAGGACTGCTCCGCCTCCATGCCCAGGACCTGCACAACCTGCCAGCCATCGGCAGCCGCGCCGGCGCTCAACTGCCCGATCAACGTGGTCTTGCCGACGCCGGGCTCTCCGCTGACCAGCACCGCACGCTCGCCGTCTTCGGTCAGCAGCCGCCTGAGCTGCGCTGATTCGGCCTGGCGACCCACCAGCCCCTCCGCCGCATACACCCAAGCATTCTGTCTTATCTAAGGATGAAAGGTGTAATTCCCCTCAGCAGCGCAGCACGCTGGCCACCCAGGAGAACCCCAGCCCGCTGGCTGCCAATATAGCCAGCTTTCCCTCGGGCAATAGCCCTTGGCGATGCGCCATCGCCATCGTGAACAGGGAGTCGGCCGGACCCATATGCCCGTATTCGTCGAGCGAGATGTAGGTGTGGCCCTGCGGCATGCCGATGGTGTCGAGGATGTGTTCCCGCAATGACGCCTTCACCTGGTTCATCAGGATGAACTCCATCTCGGCGAGGGTGTGCCCGGAACGTTCGACCGCCCGGTTGATGACCGAGACATACTCTTTGAGATACACCCGGTTC
>CALQLM010000299.1 GCA_943331415.1 Bifidobacterium breve | reverse complement strand
GGGCAATCCGATCCTCGACCGGCGGATGTGTTGAGAACATCTTGCTCATCCGCTCCCCTGACCTGAACGGGCTGGCGATCATCAGGTGGGCTTGATCGGCGAATTGCGGACTCGGCGGCAGCGGCGCCTGCTCCACGCCACCACTGATCTTGCGCAATGCCGATGCCAACGCCAATGGGTCGCCGGACAGCTCGGCACCCGATTCGTCGGCCTGGTACTCCCGTGACCGTGACACCGCCATTTTGATCACCCCTGCCGCCATCGGCGCCAGCATTGCCACCAGAAGTAATGCAAGCGGATTCGCTCCGCCCTGACGACCGCCACCCCGCGCTCCAGAAAACATCGCCATCTGGGCCATGCCGGTGACAATCGAGGCCAGCGCACCGGCCACACACGAGATCAGGATGTCGCGGTTGTAGACGTGGGACAGTTCATGGCCCAGGACCGCACGCAACTCGCGCTCATCGAGAAGTTGCAGAATCCCGGTGGTACAGCAGACCGCCGCATTTCGCGGGTTGCGGCCCGTGGCAAACGCATTCGGACTTGCGGTATCGCTGATGAAGAGCCGCGGCATGGGTTGGTGTGCTGCCGTGGACAACTCGCGCACCATCGCATAGATCTGCGGAGCCTGGACCTCGGTGATCGGCTGGGCCTTCATGGCTTTCAACGCCAACTTATCGCTGTTGAAATAGACGTACACATTCATGCCCACGGCCATCAGCACGGATAAATACATCACGTTGCGGCCGAACAGCGAGCCGATAAAGACGATCAGCGCCGACATTCCCACGAGCAGCAGAAAAGTCTTCATCCGGTTGGCAGTGGGATGCCAGGTCATCTCAGTCCTCCTACAAGCGGTCCTCGAGGCAGAGTAGCGCCTCGATACAGCAAACAGATTCCGGATCGGCTCACCATGGGTGTTAACCGTGTCTGTTGACCGTGTAATCCACCAGCGAAGCCAAGGCTCGCCGACCCGGTCCATCGGGAAGCCCGGCCAGCTCGGCACGTGCCTGCGCGGCGTACTGCTGGACCGTCTCCTTGGCCGCGGCGATACCGCCCGAGGCCCGCAACAGCCCCAACGCCTCGGCCAACGTCTCGTCATCGGTCACCGGGCCCGTGAGGATCTCCCGTAGCCGGTCGCCGGCCGGCCCTGTTTCGGCGAGGGCAAACAGCACGGGCAGGGTGTGCACACCTTCCCGCAGGTCGGTCCCGGGCAGCTTGCCCGACTCGTCGGGATCGCTCTCGATATCGATGATGTCATCACCGATCTGGAATACCGTGCCGATGATCCCGCCGATGCGTCCCAGACGCTCGATCTGATCCTCGTTGGCACCGGAGAACGTCGCGCCGAACTCACCGGAAGCCGCGATCAGGCAGGCGGTTTTCTCCGCAACAACCTTCAGATAGTGCGAGACGGCATCGTCGCCGCCTTCTGCGCCTTTGGTCTCGCGCATCTGCCCGGTCACCAGGAGGGCGAACGTCTCGGCGATGATGCGGACCGCATCAGGTCCCAACTGCGACACCAACCGTGAGGCAGTCGCGAAAAGATAATCTCCGGCGAGGATCGCGATGTTGTTGCCCCAGCGGGCGTTTGCCGACGGGGCACCCCGACGCATCTGCGCTTCATCCATGACGTCGTCGTGATACAGGGTGGCCAGGTGCACCAATTCGATGACCGCGCCGGCGACAGTGACCTGCCAGGCGTCAGGCTCGGGGCCGATCTGCGCGGACAGCACTGTGAACAAGGGGCGGAAGCGCTTGCCGCCCGCCTCGAACAGATGCAGCACGGCCTCGGTCATCAACTCGTCGCCGCTGCGCAGTTCGGTGGAGATCATCTCCTCCACACGGGCAACGCCATCGCGGACGGACTGGGCGAAAACCGGATCGCCGAAGTCCACGCCCGCCACCACGGTCGCCGGAGTCCTCACACTGCCAACATACTGTGAAGTGTGCGCGCAGCATCATCTGAGGTCCGGGCCGAGGTTGTCGTGGTCGGTGCCGGGCCATCCGGGTCGGCTGCTGCGGCCTGGGCGGCCCGCAGCGGCCACGACGTGCTGGTGGTCGACGCGGTGGAGTTTCCGCGGGACAAGGCCTGCGGTGACGGGCTGACCCCCCGCGCGGTAGCCGAGTTGCAACACCTGGGTTTGAGTGACTGGCTCGACGGCCGGATCCGCCATCACGGACTGCGCCTGGCCGGCTTCGGCGCGCAGGTGGAAGTGCGCTGGCCGGATCAGTCGTTCCCGGTGACCAGCAGTGCGGTCCCCCGTACTGAGCTCGATGACCGTATCCGAAAGGTAGCCGAGGAGTCCGGTGCCTCAATGTTGTTGGGACACAAATGCGTTGATGTTTCCTTCGACTCTTCCGGCCGGGTCGATACGGTGGGGCTGGCAGACGGATCCCAAATCAGCTGCCGGTGGTTGATCGTCGCTGACGGAGCGCGCTCACCGCTGGGTCGGGTACTGGGCCGCCAATGGCACCAGCAGACCGTGTACGGCGTGGCAGCACGGGCCTACCTGGCCTCGCCTCGGGCAGACGAACCGTGGATCTCCTCGGATCTGGAACTGCGCTCCGACACCGGCCAGGTTCTGCCCGGATACGGCTGGATTTTTCCGCTGGGCAACGGTGAGGTGAATATCGGGGTCGGTGCGCTGGCCACCGCCAAGCGGCCCGCTGAGGTGGCCCTGCGACCGCTGCTGCGGCGCTACGCCGAACTCAAGCGTCCCGCCTGGGGTTTTGACACCCGGCCGCGAGCACATGCCTCAGCTCTACTGCCGATGGGCGGCGCCGTGTCCGGGGTGGCCGGTCCGAACTGGATGCTCGTCGGCGACGCGGCGGCGTGCGTGAATCCCCTCAACGGCGAAGGCATCGACTACGGCCTCGAAACCGGGCGGCTGGCTGCGGAGATTCTCGGTTCCGGCGAGCTGACCACCGCCTGGCCCGCACTGCTGCAGGCCCACTACGGGAGAGGCTTCTCGGTGGCGCGCCGACTGGGACTGCTGCTCACTCTGCCGCGGTTTTTACCGATGGCCGGACCGCTGGGAATGCGGTCGGCCACAGCGATGAACATTGCCGTGCGGGTCATGGGCAACCTGGTGAGCGATGAAGACGCCGATTGGGTGGCCCGATTGTGGCGAGCGAGTGGAGCGGGATCGCGCCGACTGGACCCGCGAAAACCCTTCTGCTAGTTCGGCTTCCGCGCTTCGTGGAGGGCGACGATACCGCCGGTGAGGTTGCGCCACCGCACCTGCGACCAGCCGGCCTGCTGGATACGACCGGCCAGGGTGGACTGGTCAGGCCAGGCCCGAATGGACTCGGCCAGATAAACGTATGCCTCGGGGTTGCTCGACACCGCGCGGGCCACCCGCGGCAGTGCCTTCATCAGATACTCCTTGTATGCGGTGGCGAATACCGGCACCGCGGGCGTGGAGAACTCGCACACCACAAGCCGGCCACCGGGTTTGGTGACCCGCGCCATCTCCCGCAG
>CALQLM010000298.1 GCA_943331415.1 Bifidobacterium breve | reverse complement strand
TTGAAGAAGCCGCCCATGGCCTGCAACGGGCCGCGTACGCGTTTGCGGAGGTAACCGCCGACGCCGGTCGTTGCAGTCACACGCAACCTCCCTGGCCCGAGTAGTTAGTGATACCCATCCCCCTACTAACCAGTAGTGAGCAAGTCCACAGGAACATACCCGATCTTCCGCAGGTGATACGCCGCAACCGCACTATTGATCTTCTGACGGTTTTCCGACCGTGCCAAAACGTGCCCTCAACTCGTTCTTCAGCACTTTTCCGGCCGGATTTCTGGGCAGGGATTCGACGATTTCAAGCACTTTGGGGTGCTTGTAGCGCGCCAGTCGTTCGTTGAGGAACTCCGTGAGGTCATCCAGGCGTAGCTGCTCGGCGCTGACGGCGGCCACGGCCACCGGCACCTCACCCCACTTCTGGTCGGCGCGGCCGATGATCGCCACCTCGACGATGGCGGGGTGCGCGGCCAGGACGTTTTCCACCTCGGCGCAGTAGATGTTCTCCCCGCCGGAGATGATCATGTCCTTCTTCCGGTCGACGACGAAGATGTAGCCCTCGGCGTCGCTACGCACCAGATCGCCGGAGTGAAACCAGCCGCCGGCGAAGGACTCCGCGGTGGCCAGCGGATTGTTCCAGTAACCCGCCATCAGGGAGGGCCCCCGGTACACGATCTCGCCGACCTCACCGATGGGTACGTCACGCATGTTGTCGTCGACGATCCGCGCCGACACGGTCGGAACGACCTTGCCCACCGAGCCGAGTTTCCGAATTGCGTCCTCGCCCAACAGCATGCAGGTCACCGGAGACATCTCGGTCTGTCCGAACGCGGCCAGAATCTTGGCATTGCCGAAGGTCTCCGACATCTGACGCAACAGGGTGTCCGATGCCGGTGCCGCACCCCAGGACATCGCACGCAGACACAGTTCCCGGGGCCGCGCCTGCTGTTCGGCGCACACCACCTGCCACTGCGCGGGCACCAGGAAAATGCCCGTGACCTTCTCGGCGGCCAACACGTCGAGCAGGTCGCCGGGGTCGAATGCGCCCAGGGGGTGGATGACGGTGGGGGTACCCATGGTCATCGCCGGGAACATCCCGCCGATGCCGGCGATGTGGAACAGCGGCACACCGATGAACCCGACATCGTTGTTGATATCCGGACCCGATGAGTAGATCGCCGTCATCGCTTGCGCCGCGATATTGGCGTGGGTGAGCACCGCGCCCTTCGGATTCCCGGTGGTACCGGAGGTGTACATGATCAGCGCCGGAGTGTCACCCGGGATGTCGACGGGCGGAGCCGGATCGCCGTGCTCGGCGACGAGATCCTCGTAGCCCACAACCACCTCGTCCGACGGCGTCTCGGCCACGATCACCGTCGACAGCACCGATGTGGCGGCGCGCACCGCGGCGGCGATCGGCGCCAGCACCGGTTCGGTGATGAGCACGCCGGCACCGCAGTTGTCGACCAGATACGCCAGCTCCGGCGGAGTGAGCCGGAAATTGACCGGAACGGCGATCGCGCCCAGCCGATTCGCCGCCAGCGTGGCCTCGATGAATTCCGGGCGATTGAGCATCAGGATCATCACCCGATCGCCGAAACCGATACCGCGGCGATGCAGTGCACCGGCCAGCGCGGTCACCCGGCGATCGAGCTGGGCCCAGGTGATGCTGCGTCCGACAAACCGCAGTGCGGTGGCGTCGGGCTGCATCAGTGCGTGGCGATCGAGCTGGGTGATCCAGTTCTGCCGGCGGGACAGGTAGGGCTGCTCGATACCCGGTGAGTGGTCCATCGCGAATCAGCTTGCGCCAACGGCGGGCCGTCGTGGCGCACATTGACCAAACACATTGCCGCCCTTGGCTCTACAACCCCGGCTCTACAACCCCGAGGCGAGTTGTTCGGCGCGTGACTTCAGATTGTCAGCAAGATGATCGAGTGCCTCGTTGACGATTTTCTTCATCATCACGTTGGGCACCGGAAGCGAGATTTCGACGTCAAGATCCACGGTGAGCAGGCTCGACGGACCCATCTCCACGACAGAGAACAGCTGCTCCTGTTTGGTGAAGAGATCGCCCTGTTGCATGACGGTCTGGATCTGCGCCGGACCCGGGTAGTACACCGCCTGGATGTAGGTGCCGGCATTGCCCTGTATCTCGGTGTCGATCCGCAACTGGCTAGGCCGGCCGTCGTGATACCGGGCCAGGATGTAGACGGCCTTCACCTCGTCGTTCCACTGCGGGAAGGATTCGAAGTCGGCGACGATTCCCAGTATCGCCGCGGCGTCGGCGTCGACCTCTACGGTCTTGCTGACGAGGGGCATCGGCCGATCATATCGGCGCCTGCTCGGCGCTCCAGTCGCCGACACCCAGGGGGCTCTCAGCGCGGATCTTCTCGTCTCGGATCAGACCGCGCAGCAGTGCAGTGCTGAATTCGGCGGCGATCTCCTGCGCCGAGCGCCGGCCGTCGGGCCGAAGCCAGCGGTAGGCACCCATGGTCATCCCGATATAGCCCAGGGCCACCACGTGCGAGTCGCACTCGAAGAACTCGCCGCTGGCGATGCCGCGGTCGATCAAACCCGCGACATGTTCGTAGACCTGGGTCTCCTTCTCCCGGACCTCAGTGACCTGCTCCTCGGTGAACCACTCGGTGATGTAGGGCTGCTCCTGGAAGTACACCGCCGCACCCTCGGGGTTGTCGGCGATATTGGTCAGCAGTCGCACCGTGTACTGGTAGAGCGCCTCACCGGCGGTCCAGGACGGGTCGTCGTGCACGGCGGCGAGGGTGTTCTCGGCGGCCCGGCGGTAGATGTCGAACAGAATCAGCGACTTGCTCGCGTAGTAGTGGTAGACCGTCGCCTTATTGAGTCCGACCACATCGGCGACATCGTCCATCCGGGTGCCGTGGTACCCGCGCGCGGCGAACAGCTTGGTGGCCACGGCCAGCAATTCCTCGCGGCGGGTGGGCCCGTTGTCCGGTGGCATGGTTGGCTAGTTTAGGCATCTGCCTAGATCACGCCTGCGGTACGGTCCGGCGCGATACACTCTCCACCAGTAGGACGCCATGATGGAGGTTTGCGAAATGGATCCGGTACCCGATTACGACGCGACCGACGAGATCGAGTATTTCATGAGCTGGTTCCCCTGGGCGCTGCGCGGCACCGACTGGACCGGCACGCCGGCTTATCCGCCGGTCTGAAGCCCGTCTCACCAATTCGCCGGGGAATAGTCCTTGAGGAACACCCCGTATAGGTCGATTCCCGCTTCCCCCTGCACGATCGGGTCATAGACCCGCGCCGCGCCGTCGATCAGATCCAGCGGTGCGTGAAATCCCTCTTCAGCCAGCCGGACCTTGGTGAAATGCGGTCGCTCGTCGGTGATCCAGCCGGTGTCGACAGCCGTCATCAGGATGCCGTCGGTCTCGAACATCTCGCCCGCGCTGGTCCGGGTGAGCATGTTGAGGGCCGCCTTGGCCATATTGGTGTGCGGATGCCCGGGGCCCTTGTA
>CALQLM010000297.1 GCA_943331415.1 Bifidobacterium breve | reverse complement strand
GACGACTTCGAGACCTCGGTGCCCGGGGTGTTCGTGGCCGGCGATATGGGCCGCGGGCAGTCGCTGATCGTGTGGGCGATCGCCGAGGGCCGGGCCGCCGCAGCCGGGGTCGACCGTCACCTGATGGGCCATACGGCTTTGCCGGCTCCTATTCGGCCCACGGCCGCGCCGCAACGCTAGTCACTTTTGTAACAGTAGAAACACGCGACCTGCATCGGCGCGCCTTCTGTTGATCTCTGGATCCTCGGGCTCTAATAGCTGAGGTGGGTGCTGCGGGTACCGCGGTCCCCGGTTGCCAATGTTGTCGACCACAGGAGAGATTCCGTGTACCTCGTGCCGATAACCCGCTCGCGGGTCGGGCGCATCGCCTGGTCGTTATTCCGTCTTCCGATCAAGAACCGGGCGTTCCCAGCCCAACACGAACGTCTCGTCACCCCCGACGAACTGATGCGCATCGGCTTCTAGCCGCGCCACAATCCTGAATCGCGGATGGCCTCAGCCAACGCTTCCACCACAGCCGGGTCATAGGGCGCCGGCAGGTAGATGATCGCCAGGTCCATTCCCTCGGCGCCGTAGGCGATCGCGTCGGCGATGACGCCTTTGTAATTGAGATCCGGGTTCAGCCGGATCTGCGCCGACATCATGATTTCCTTGGGGTCGCGGCCCACCTCGACGCAGTGCGCGGCAAGCACATCACGCTTGTGGGCGAAATCCTTCGGCGTCCCGCCCGGAAAATTCCAGTGCTGGGCGTACTTCGCGGTGATCCGCAACGTCCGCTTCTCACCACCGCCACCGATGCAGATCGGCGGATGCGGACGCTGCGGCCCTTTCGGTTCGTTGCGAGCCGCCGTGAGTTGGTAGAACTTACCGTCGAAGTCGGTGGTCTCCTGGCTCAGCAGGCCGATCAACACCTGACAGGCTTCCTCGAAACGGTCGAATCGCTCTGTCACAGTGCCTAATTCGATTCCGTAGGCGCCAGACTCCTGCTCATTCCAGCCCGCGCCCACGCCGAGTTCGAGCCGGCCGCCGGAGATGATGTCCACCGCGGCCGCCATATTGGCCAGCACCGCCGGGTGGCGATAGTGAATGCCGGTCACCATGGTGCCCAGCCGTAGTCGGGTAGTGGCTTGCGCCAGTGCGGTCAGCGTGGTCCAACCCTCCAGGCACGGACCCTTCGGATCGTCGAAGATCGGATAGAAGTGGTCGAAGTTCCAGCCGGACTCATAGACCTCGATATCGTCGGCGGCCTTCCAGACGGTGAGCATCTCGGCCCAGGTGGTCTGCTGCGGTGAGGTCTTGAACGCGAATCGCATCAGCGCAGCCTAGTGCGAATGCCCACAGGGTGAAGTGACACCGGTCGTGCACCGCCAGATACTCGGGACCACTATCCGACCACTAGAAGGAGAACGTATGAGTCTCGTCGTCACGCCCGAGGTGCTGCGCAGCACGCAGCAGGCCATCGAGTCCGCACTCGAGCACGCCACATCCATCGCCAACGGCTACCTGAGCAGCCATGAGGGACTGGGCTCCGCGGTCTGGGGCGGCCAGGCACAGCTGGCCTCGGTCAACACCGCCGTCCAGATCAATCATGAACTGCAGCAGACCATTACCGGAGGGACGCGGCTGGCGCAGGGCTTGAGCCAGGCGGCTTCGATGATGGAAAACCACGAGGCGGACGGGGCCCACAGCCTCACCGGTTTCGCCGCGAACGCCTGATCCTCCACCAACCAACGAAAGGGTTCTGCAATGTCTGACCAGATTACGTACAACCACGGCGGTGTCGCCGACTTCGCCTCCGACGTCGGCGCACGTTCCGCCCAACTCATGGAACTTCATGACGACGTCGCCCAGCGCACCAACGCGATCGCCGACTTCTTCGAGGGCACCGCCGCCGCCTCGTTTCACCAGGCGCAGATGCAGATGCTGCAGGGCCTTCAGGGCCTGATCGACACCATGGGCCAGCACGGACGCACCATCAGCGCGGTCAATGACAGCGCTCACCAGACCGACGTGATGATGGGCAATCTCTTCTAGCTGACTTCCATGGGGGGAATCCATGTTGACCACGACGATCGACGGACTCTGGGTACTTCAGGTGCTCGCGGGTATCGAAGTAATCGCACCTGAACTCGGCTTGCGTCCGTATCTACCCAGTGTCGAGACCGCCCAGGCGGCACTGGGCCATCCCGTGGCCGCCGAACTCCGCGACGCCGGCGCTATCACCGGCGCTGGTGAGGTGGATGACGCGGTGCGGGATTGGTTGACCGTTCTATCGCGACGCAGTACCGCACTGGTGTTCTCCGTTCAGACACCATCGGATCCGCCGACCGTGGAACGGGTGGTGCTGGCGCAGTTCGCACAGTGGTGGGTGGCTCTCGAGCGCTGCGAGAGCACGGTCCGACTCAGTAGCGCAGGCGTGGCGACCAGTGAGCACTCCGCCGCCACGATCATCAGTTCGCAGATCGAACGGCTCTGTGGCGCAATGCCACCCGCGCCGCTGCGGCCCGCGACACTGGATATCGACGAACTGGTGGGAACCGTTCACGATGGTGACGGGCTGCGACGATTCCTCACCCATCACAGGCTCGACCCCGATCAGATCAGCACCTTGGTGTTGGCGGCCGACACCACGAAATCCGCACAGGCCTGCATCGTGGCCACCCAGTCCGGCCGAACCAACCCGGCCGCGCGGGCCTGTGTCGAACCCGGTGCAGTGGCCATCCTCGACACCCCCTCGGGGCGGCTGGTGTCCGAACGTGTCATCCGCGCCGGCCGGCCCTGGATGATCGTCAGCCCCGGATCGGGCGGGCACATTGCATCCGCCGTACTGGCCATGATGCGTCGTCTCCCGGAAAGGCCGGTCACATGACGAATTCCCTCCAGGCTGACGAGTCGGTGTCCGGCACCCTGCGTATCTCCGATCTGGTGACACCGCGCAAGATTCCGCCGGGTTCGGGGTGGCGCCGATGGGTCTACGCCGTCTCGGCCAAGACCATCAACCCCGGTGAATCACCCGCCGAGCGGCATCACCGCGAACTTCGGGAACGCATCCGTCGGCATATCCGCAAGCAGTACGTGATCGGTGTCATCTCCGGAAAGGGCGGCGTCGGCAAGACCACGATGACGGCATGTCTCGGGGGTGTCTTCCGGGAATGCCGCCCGGACAATGTGGTGGCCGTCGACGCGGTGCCGGGGTTCGGAACGCTCGCCGGCCGCATCGATGAGTCCCCGCCCGGCGATTACTCGGCAATCCTCAACGACCTCGATGTGCAGGGTTATGCCGATATCCGTGAGCACCTGGGCCAGAACGGTGTCGGACTCGATGTGCTGTCCGGCAACCGCGCCTCCGATCAGCCCCGTCCACTGGTGCCGGCGATGTTCACCGGAGTGCTGTCCCGGTTGCGTCGCACCCACACCATGATCCTGGTCGACGCTTGCGATGATCTCGAGCACCCCGTCATGTCGACGGTGCTGGAATCCTGCGACACCCTGG
>CALQLM010000296.1 GCA_943331415.1 Bifidobacterium breve | reverse complement strand
CGTAGGTGAGGAAACGGCCACCGTGTTCGGCCAGGAGCGGAAAGAAGCCCTTGACGTAGTCGCGGTACAGCCCACGGTCCTTGACCGGGCGATGAGGTGCACCGGCTGGGACGGTGTCACTGTGCTCCTTGTGTTGCGTGCGATGTTTCTAGAGCGAACCTAGTTCGCCTTCGACTTCGACGAGGGTTTCCTCGTCGCAGAGACCTTCGGCGTGAGCCAGTTCCGCGGCAGCTGACGCATCCCGAACCAGATGCAGTGGGATGCCCTCGGCACGAAGGATTTCGGAATGTTCGCGCAACTGGCTGTTGCGATCGTCATCGTCATCGCCGACCTGGCGGATGATGATCAACCGCACGCGGCCTGGGAATTGGCGCGCCATTTCCTCATAGGTCAGCCCGTCGCGTTGGCCGCTGTCTCCGATCAGGACGAACGGCATCTTCGGATAGGCCTCGAACAGCCGGCGAATCGCGGTCCGTTTGTGTTCGGCGCCGCTGCGACGCACGTACCGCTCAGTCGGACCCCAGTCGGTCAAGAACATCGGGCCCTGCGGGAAAGCGCGCATCCCGACGAACTGTTGCAGCAGTGGGTAGAACGACCAGCTTCCGGTCGACACATAGAAGAAGGTTGGCTCGGGCAGGCGGTTGTCTGCCCGGTTGGCGACGCCGCGAGCCAGACCGCGGTAGAGCGAGGACATGCCCGGTATGGCGCGGCGTTTGTCGGCTTCGCGTAAGACGGTGCGGGTCACCATGGTCACGCCCTCGGTCAGGCCGGTGAGCAGGATGGTGTCGTCGATATCGGAGATGACCAGGAAGGGCGCCTTCAGCGATGGCTTGACGACGCGTCCGGTGCCCGAGGCGGATTCGCCGTCTTCGATGGGCGTTGTCACCGCGTGGGCGTCATGCCATCCGACTCGCAGATTCGGCACCGGCAGCGAGAAGTTCGCAAAACCGTGGTCGTCGGTGACCTCTGTGGCGGTGTGCTTTCCGATACGTAACTCGACTTCCACACCGACGATCGCCAGCGCGGCATGGCGACGCAGATTGCTCTGGGCGATATCCCAGTACGGGATGCGGCTGTCGCCGGGAAGTTCCGGTGTCTCGACGACGCGCACCCGGACCTTGGCCACGCCGTCGGCGACGAACCCGCGGTAGACGACCACGTGCATTCCCCGGAATGCGCCGGATTTCATCTTCGACTGGCGTCGGCGTTTGGTCAGCGAGCTCTCGATGCCGGCCACCACGGCGGCAGTCTCCGGGCTGCGGAGCTTCGCGTTCAACTCCGATGCGATCCGACGGGGGAGGCGGGCCATGGGAGAAGCATGGCAAATGCCCACGGGGTGCGTCGAACAACCAGGCAAAACGTGGATTGGGCTACCATCTGCCCAGTACGCGAGTGTCGGAGGGAACCAGTGAAATCAACGGTGCGCCGGGCACGGCGTGTGCCGGAAAGAGTGATTCGCGTACTCCTGGTACTCGTCGCGGTGATGGCGATCCCGTTGGGTCTGCCCGCTTCGGTGAGTGCCGACACCGGTCCCGACAAGGTGACCGTCGGCGTCTTCATCAACGACCTCCAGGACATCGACCTGGCGTCGGAGAACTTCACCGTGGATTTCTATCTGTGGATGCGCTGGAAGAACCCGGACATCGATCCGTCGCTGACGATCGAGGCGATGAACTCCGAGGGCACCCAGAACACAACGTCCTCGTCCACGGGTGGGGTTGCCGGTGAACCGCTGTTTGACGCACCCCTGGATATGCCGGACGGTTCCAAGTATCAGGTGCTGCGCTTCCAGGGCGTGTTCAGCCGGAAGATGAATCTGGAGAAGTACCCCTTCGACACCCAGGTCCTGGAGATGGTGTTCGAGGACAAGCGCCGGGACGCATCCGAGCAGATATTCGTACGCGACGATCCCGCTGTCACCATCAATGACGGCCCCGCGATGTCGATCCCCGGTTATGTGCTGGGGGAGCCCAAGATGTTCGTGGTGATACATAAGTACCCGACGAAGTTCGGTGATATCTCGGCTACCGACAACACGCTGTATTCGCGCGTCATCGTTGCGTTACCGGTGACCCGCGATGTGTTGCCCTATCTAGTGAAGATCGTGCTGCCGATCTTCATCGTCATCCTCATCACCTCGCTGATCTATATGCTGCCGGCGCGATTGGAAGATGCCCGCGCCGGAATCGGGATCACCGCGATGCTCACGATCGTGGCCCTGCAGTGGACCACCGACGCCAACCTGCCCGCGGTCGAGTACCTGACCATGCTGGATCTGGTGTACATCGTCTCGATGATCTACATCCTGGCGGCAATGGCGTACACGGTGCTGGCGAGTCGGCGTAACCGGGCGGAGATGGCACAAGCCTTTACGGCGAAACTGGACCGGCGGGTAGGCATCATCTCGCTGGTGGCCTATCTCGCGATTCTGGGCCTGATATTGGTCTACTACCTGAACCAGCACTACAACGTTCTCGATCAATACCTGTAGTGGCGGGGTCTGGCTACCTGGACACGCCATGGCCGGCCGAGGATGGCGGGCCGGCGAGACTGCAGGTACCCCACGGTGTCGCGGGGCTGGCACTGCGTCCAGGTGAGCGCCTGGCCGCCACGGCGGTGACGCGGATGATGTCCACCATGACCGTGCTGGGCGCGCCCGGCGAGGTCTATCTACTCACCCATTCGGCGCTTCGGGCGCGGGTGGGGTTGCCGACATCGTGCCGGGTGTCGCTGATCGACCCGTTGACACTGCAATCGCGGGCCAGTTCACCCCGGTTGTCTGGCGGGCCGATGTGGCCCGGCGGTATGGCATTGCACGCCAATGGCGATCTGTACGTGGTGTACGGGCGCTGGGCACATCGGCTGGGACGCGACTGCAGCCTGAAGGAATCGGTGAGGCTGCCAATTGACCAGCCGTACAACAGTTTCGTGGTGCTGGACAACGGGCTAATCGTGACCAAGAACATCTCGGATCAGCGCAATGCCCGGTTGTCGGTGCTGGCACCGGATCCGCTGCGGTTCGCCTGCGCGGAGGTCGAATGCCCGGAGCCGGCGATCGCGCGGCTCAGCGCAGTGGGCAATACGCTCTATGTGGTGGGAGTGCGGAGCATCTTCCGATTCGACTGGGACGAGGCGGCGGCGACACTCGTGCTCGATGAGGACTGGCGCTTCGACTACGCGACCGGCACCGAACAGTCCTACGGCTGGGATGTGGTGCTGGGTATGGGCTACGCGTGGTTCATGGACAACGGCAAGCACCGGTACCTGCGGTCCATGATCGGACGGGGTGTGAGCGATACCGCGAACCGGCTGATCCGAGTGAATCTCGGCGACAGCAGCGATGTTCAGACGGTTGCGGTGTCCGGATTGCCCGGCGGGAGTGTCACCAATCCGCCCCTGGTGGATGAGGTGCACCGCATCGTGGTGGGGTACGACTCGGCGAACCGCGTGGTTGCGGCCTGGTCGTTTGAACCCGGCGGGGTGCTCGAGCCGCTCT
>CALQLM010000295.1 GCA_943331415.1 Bifidobacterium breve | reverse complement strand
CACTGGCAGCGATACTCGATGGACTGTCACCCACCGGCGGCGGCGCGGTCTCATTCACCACACTGCCCCGGGCGTATTCCGACGCGCTCGCGAATTATCGCTCGGGACAACCGAATTCGGTTCTGGTGATCACGCAGGGTCCGCACACCGACAGAACACTGGACGGTCAGGGTCTGCAGAATTACATCAAATCCGTCATCGACCCGAACCGGCCGGTGGCGATCAATGTGATCGACTTCGGTGCCGACCCCGACCGCTCGGTCTGGGAAGCGGTAACTCAACTTTCCGGCGGCAGCTATCAGCAGGTCGCCGGTGCCGACTCCCCCGACCTGGTCGCAGCGATTACCCGGATGCTGTCCTAGCGGGTCCGCCGCCACGATAATAGCATCGCGCCAGCCATGAGGGCGGTCAGTGCGTAGGCTGCCCACTGAAACGGCAGGCCGCCGTACCGGGTGAACGGGGCACCCCGGGGTCCGAGAGGCACATCGGCGACCAGTAGCGCGCGGCCACCGAGTTGGGTGTGAATGTTGTCGATGGCCAGCACCTGTCCGTTGGGGGCGACGACGACCGAATCCCAGGCGGCGTCTGCCTTGACCATGGCGACCCGGGTCTCAACGGCCCTGAACACCGTCGAGGCGCTCCGGACGCTGGAGATCGATTCGACATCGATGCTGGGAGCCAGGATCATCTGCGCCCCATCCAACACCGTGCGGCGGGCGGGACCGTCCGGGAAGTCGATATCGAAGCAGATGATCATGCCGAGGGTGCCGATCGAGGTCTGTACGGTCGGATAGACCGTTCCCGGCGTGAACGACTCCCCCTCGGCCAGAACGCGTTTGGTCTTGAAGTAGACGATCTCGACCCGGCCCTGCGGGTCCCATAGCAATCCGGTGTTCGGCGCGGAACTATCCTTGGGGTCCGGGGTGAACCCCATGGCCAGATAGACACCGGTCTGTCGGAGCAGCGCGGGAATCCAGTCCGTGTTGACCACGCGCGGGTCATAGTCGAGGGTCTCCTCCGGCCAGACCACGATCCGAGCGCCTCGGGCCGCCGCCTGCCGCGTCATCTCGCTGAGCTCGGCGATCTGATCGTTGCGACGCTGTTGTTCGCTGCGGCCCGAACCCATATCGCCGGCTGCAATCAGAGTTCCCGGGCTCGCATTGGCCAGTCCGGGCTGTACTGTCGCAACCCGCACGGCCGGGCCCATTCGATTGGACACCGAGGCATACAGCACCATGCTGACTGCCACCCACAGGATGCTCGCCGCGGCGGGGAGGGCGAGGGAAAGAGTCAGCACCCGCCGGGGCACCGGAACCTCCGCCAGGTCGGGTCGGCGGCGGTCCAGCAGTGCCAGGACCGCCAGGGCGATCGCCGCGTTGATGACATGCAACAGCAGGGTCAGCGCCGGAGTCCCGGTGATACTCACCGGCGCAATCAGCCGGGGTGCGTCGGCCAGCCGATAGGCCATCCACATGTAGGTGCCGATGATCTCGTTGTTCTGCACCAGCAGATCGATGACGACCCAGATCAGTCCGAACTGCACGACGAACCAGCGGTACCCGGTGCGCTCAGCGAACGGCCGCAGGAATATCCCGATCACCAGGCCGATCGCCCCACTCACAGCGGCGGTGCCGACGATCATCGAGATCGGTACCACCGACGAACTCAGCAGCGCCACCGCAGCGTAATGCGCCGCAAACGCCATCGCCACCGGAATCGCACTCCACCGCCGCGGCAGAAACCGGTATTGCGCGACATACATCGGCACGAACGCGACGACAGTGAACCACCACAGGTTGCCGTAGGACTGCCAGATGACGATCAGCAGCACCACACTGCACACGCTCAGGGCCAACCCGATGAGAATTCGCGAGCGACTCATGGGGAGATAATGTAGTCGGCGGTGTACCTAACCCATCGCAGGCGGTTCCTCTGCCCTACTCATCTCATCGAATTCGGCTCGCAATCGAAAGCGCGGCGCCACCGCGACGAGGATGAGTGTCGATATTCCCAGCGATGCCAGCGCGAGGCTCACCGAGGCCCTGTCGGCGACCACCCCGATCACACCCTGACCAACCGGCCCGGCGATCAGCGGGATCAGCGCGAAGTACGTGAAGAAGGCCGCCTGCGAATCCTCCGGGGTCCACAGATGCACTGCAGCGTTGAGAATCGCCTCGTCGAGGCTGAGCGCGAACCCGATCGGGGCAATCGCGATGGCACACAGCATCAGCGTCAGCGTAGGACCGGCATCGAGTCGACTCGCCCAGGTCAGGGCCAGCACCCCGACACCCATCACCGCGAAACTCGCACGCTGAATCGGCCCCCACCCGACGCGGCCGCGGAGGTAGCGCAGTGTGCCGCCGGTCAGCAGTCCCCCGCCGACCGCGGCGACTTGCAGGATCGCCAACACAACAGGGCTGGTACCGATCGACCGCGCGATCGCCGGCAACGTCACCGCATACCCGCCGATGAGAACACCCAAGCCGGTGAACGCACACGCCGCGTAGAGATCGCGCCGACGGCCGGACCCGAACAGGAGTGCGACCACGCTGCGAAACCGCTGCCGGGGCGCATCAGGTGAGAGTCCGGCACCGAGCAGAGGGATCACAGCAATCGCGGGCAGGACATAGGAGACGGCGTTGAAGACATAGATCCAGAGCGGACCCGCGGTTGCGAACACCGCGCCGCTGATCAGAATCCCGACAATCGAGGTGAGCGCGATATTGCGCGTCACGGTGGCGTTGAAACGGGTCAACGTCGCCCGCGGTGCGAGCATCCGCTTGACTATCATCGCCGAGGGTGAGAACAACCCCGCGGTCGTGCTCATCAGCAGACACCAGATCAGCAAGGGCACAGTGCCGAGCCGTCCGGTGATCACCAGCACCACCGGGATCACCGACAACGCAGCCGAGACGAGATAGCGCACGACAAAGGTTCTCGGCGCTCCGAAACGGTTGACCAGGGATGTCGCCACGCCGGGGAGAACCAGCGGTGGCAGGCTCCAGCATGCGGCGATCAACGCGGTCACAGCGACCGAGCGACTCAGGTCGAACACGATATAGGCGTTGGCCAGGGTCACCATGGCGGAGCCGAGGCCGCTGGCCGACATGGCCCACAGCCACAGCCTGCGCGCCGTGGCGAACTGATCGACCGTCAGGCGAACGCCTCGATCGGCGGACACGAGCACACCAGATTGCGATCGCCATAGGCGCCATCGATGCGGCGCACCGACGGCCACACCTTGGGCCGGAAGGCCTTCCCCAACGGGTAGGCCGCCTGCTCCCGGGTGTAGGGATGGTCCCAGTGCTCAACCAGCAGGCACCCAGCGGTGTGCGGTGCGTTGTGCAACGGGTTGTCCTCGGCCGGCCAGTGACCCGAGCCAACCAGATCAATCTCGCCACGAATGGCGATCATCGCCTCGCAGAACGCATCGACCTCGGCCAGGCTCTCACTCTCGGTCGGCTCGACCATGAGGGTTCCGGCCACCGGGAAGCTCATCGTCGGTG
>CALQLM010000294.1 GCA_943331415.1 Bifidobacterium breve | reverse complement strand
CTGGCCGGTGTCGAGGTCGGCGACGATCCAGGCCGGTGCCGGCCCGTCCGGGATGGGTATGGATCCCACCGGCTGGATGCTCGGATCGGCTGCCGCGGGGGCCACGGTGCCGATGCCGATGGTGCTGACGACGAGTGCGATGGACGCCGCCAGAGCGGTCGTGAGCCTAGCCATGGGCGACACCCTAACCGGTGCGCCGCGGCCCCGTCAGGCGGTGTTGAATCGACCCATGATGAGCTTGGCGGAAATCTCCGACCGACTGGAAATCCAGCAATTGGTGGTCGATTACGCGACCGCGATAGACCAGCGCCGATTCGATGATCTGGATGCGATTTTCACACCTGACGCCTATATCGACTATCGGGTGATGGGCGGTATCGACGGCGTCTTTCCCGCGGTGAAGGCCTGGCTGGCCGAGGTGTTGCCGGGTTTTCCGGCCTACTACCACCTCGTCGGCAACTTCGATATCCGGGTGAGCGGGGACACCGCCACCGGGCGCACGATGTGTTTCAACCCGATGAAACTCAACAATGACGGGCAGATTCTGCTCTGCGCCCTGTGGTACGACGACGAGTTCATCCGGACGGCACAGGGCTGGCGGATGACCCGCCGGGTCGAGACCAAGTGCATGGACAAGATTTTCTGACCACCCGGGTTTTCCGCTACCCGGGCGATTAACGCCCAGGCCACGTGATCTGGCAGAATGGGCCGCTGGCCACGGGCTGGAGTGCATGTCACTCCCGCATCGGCCGCCCACGCGAGGCAAAACCGGATTCCGGCAACCCGCCGGTGATCGCTGAATTGCAGCGTGAGACCACAGGAGAAATTCGTTTCATGGCTGTCAAGATCAAGCTCACCCGGCTTGGCAAGATCCGTAACCCCCAATACCGCATCGCCGTGGCTGATGCGCGCAACCGTCGCGACGGCCGCGCCATCGAGGTCATCGGGCGCTACCACCCCAAGGAAGAGCCCAGCCTGATCGAGGTGGACTCCGATCGCGCCCAGTACTGGCTGTCCGTCGGCGCCCAACCCACCGAACCCGTGCTGAAGCTGCTGAAGATCACCGGTGATTGGCAGAAGTTCAAGGGACTGCCCGGCACCGAGGGCACGCTGAAGGTCAAGGCGCCCAAGCCCAGCAAGTTGGACCTGTTCAACGCCGCACTCGCTGCCGGTGATGGCGCCCCGTCCGGCGAGGCCACCCAGCTGAAGAAGAAGAAGGCCCCGGCGAAGAAGGCTGAGGCCGCGGCCGACGATGCTGCTGCTGAAGCCCCGGCTGAGGCCGTGGTCGAGGACGCTCCCTCCGAAGCCCCGGCTGAGGCCGCGGTTGACGCCGAGGCGCCTGCTGAGGCCGACGCGGCGGCTGAGTCCGCCGAGCCCGCCGCCGAATGAGTTCGGCCGTCGTCGACGCCGTGGAGCATCTGGTCCGCGGGATCGTCGATAATCCGGATGACGTTCGCGTCGACATGGTGACCAACCGTCGCGGCCGGACCGTCGAGGTGCATGTGCATCCCGACGATCTGGGCAAGGTGATCGGCCGCAGCGGACGTACCGCCACCGCGCTGCGGACCTTGGTTTCCGGCATCGGCGGCAAGGGCATCCGCGTCGACGTGGTGGACACCGACCAGTAGCTGAGCTGCCCTCATGGAGCTCGTCGTCGGTCGGGTGGTCAAAGCCCACGGCATCACCGGTGAACTCGTCGTCGATGTGCGCACCGACGACCCCCAGGGACGTTTTGCCCCCGGGAACCGGCTGCGACTCAAACCCCGGGCCGGTGAGTCCCGCGACGTCCAGGTGGAATCCGCCCGTCCGCACGGCGCACGCATGCTGGTGCGGTTGGGCGGCATCCTCGACCGGGATACCGCTGAGGCGTTGCGCGGCAATCTGTTCATCGTTGAGTCCGCCGATTTGCCGCCGATCGACGATCCCGACGAGTTCTACGACCATCAACTTGAGGGACTCGCGGTGCGCACCGTGGATGGCGAGACGATCGGATCGGTGACCGAGGTGTTGCACACCGCCGGTGGTGAGCTGCTGTCGGTGCGCACGGCCGAGGGCGCCGAGGTGCTGGTGCCCTTCGTCCGCGCGATCGTGACGTCGGTTTCGCTGGTCGACAAAGTCGTCGAGATCGATCCGCCGGACGGTCTGCTGGACGTGGATTCCTGAGATGCGTATCGACGTCGTCACGATCTTTCCCGATTATCTGGATCCGGTCCGGCAATCGTTGG
The DNA here is from genome assembly GCA_943331415.1 of Bifidobacterium breve. Classification (GTDB taxonomy): domain Bacteria; phylum Actinomycetota; class Actinomycetes; order Mycobacteriales; family Mycobacteriaceae; genus Mycobacterium. The sequence goes on along the minus strand of CALQLM010000294.1, from coordinate 1,300 downwards.
CCGGCAAGGCAATTGAGACCGGGATCGTCGATTTCGGGGTGCACGACCTGCGACGCTGGACCCATGATGTGCATCGCTCGGTGGATGATTCTCCGTATGGCGGCGGGCCGGGGATGGTGATGAAAGCTCCAGTGTGGGGTGACGCGCTCGACGAGGTCTGCACGCCCGAAACCCTTCTGGTAGTGCCCACGCCTGCGGGCCGGCTCTTTGGGCAGTCCGACGCGCAACGCTGGACCGGTGAAGACCACCTGGTGTTCGCCTGCGGTCGCTACGAGGGGATCGACCAACGGGTAGCCGAGGATGCCGCCACCCGCATGCGCGTCGAAGAGGTTTCCATCGGCGACTACGTGCTGGCTGGGGGAGAGGTGGCGACGTTGGTGATGATTGAGGCGGTGGTGCGATTGCTGCCGAACGTCATCGGCAATCCGCTTTCCCACCAGGACGATTCGCACTCTGTGCATATCGACGGACTCCTCGAGGGACCCGGGTACACCCGACCCCCGATATGGCGTGGTCTGGAAGTGCCTGAGGTATTGCTGTCCGGTGACCACGCCAAGATCGCGGCGTGGCGGTACGAGCAGTCACGACAACGAACCCGGCAACGCCGACCGGACCTGCTGGCCAATGAGACCGAGTCGGGCTAGATCCGACCGCCCGGGAACATCGTCTTGATGATCTGGGTCATTGTGTTTCGGGCGGTGACTTCATCCACCGGTTGCATCGAGCCCATCGCGATCACGTAGCGCTGATCGTCGCCTATGACACCGGTGGACATGTGCAGCCAGTTGGGTCCGTTCCAGCAGCACATCCAACCCTGTTTCACCGCAACAGGTTCCGCGAACAGACCGTCGGGGATACCGAATCGCTGGGGGTATCCGTCGATCCCCCTCGGTGTGGAGGCGGCCAGGTTGGACATGATCACCGCGGCCTGCTGCGCCGGCAGTCCGCCGGTTCCGTCGAGCAGCATGTCGTAGAACCGAACCAGATCTCTGGTGGTGCTCATGGTGTTCCACCAGTTCCCGTCGTACGGAGCGGTGGTCGAGGCAAGTCCGTAGCGCGCTACGACCCGGGCGATGACCGCATTGCCGCCGTCGCGGTTCCAGAACGTGTCGGCGGGAAAATCATCTGAGGAGCGCAGCATCACGTCAAGGGCGCGACGATCATCGGCGCTAAGCGTGCTGTCGGTTTTCGACAACCCGAACAACAGATCGTCGGCGATGAACAGCTTGGCCACTGAGGCAATCGGGAACGGTGCCTGATCGCCACTGGTGATCAGTCGGCCAGTCCTGCGGTCGAGCAG
>CALQLM010000293.1 GCA_943331415.1 Bifidobacterium breve | reverse complement strand
CCGCTGAGCTTCCCCATCCCGGGATGGAATGTCTGCGTGGACTTCCCGATCAAGCCCGGGCTCGGTGATTTCGTCACCGAACTCGACCGCCGGGTGCTGGAGTTCGGCGGACGGCTCTATACCGCCAAGGACTCGCGGACCACCGCCGAGACCTTTCACGCCATGTATCCGCGGATCGACGAGTGGATCGCGGTGCGCCGCAGCGCCGATCCGCACGGCGTCTTCGCCTCGGACATGGCCCGTCGCCTGGAGTTGTTGTAGATGGTGCTGAACGCCGTTGGTAACCCGCAGAGCATCCTCCTTCTCGGCGGAACGTCCGAGATCGGGCTGGCGATATGCGAGCGCTACCTGCGCGACTCCCCGGCCCGCATCATCCTGGCGGCGTTGCCGGATGACCCTGGCCGCGAGGCGGCCGGCGCCCAGATGACCCGTGCCGGCGCCAAGTCGGTAACCGTGGTGGACTTCGACGCGGTGGATACCAAGAGCCATCCCGAGGTGATCGACGAATGCTTCTCGGGCGGCGATGTCGACGTGGCGATCGTCGCCTTCGGGCTGCTCGGTGCCGCCGAGGAGCTGTGGCAGAACCAGCGTAAGGCAGTGCAGATCGCCGAGATCAACTACACCGCATCGGTTTCGGTGGGTGTCCTACTCGGGCAGAAGATGCGCAACCAGGGTTACGGACGCATCATCGCAATGAGCTCGGCGGCCGGCGAACGAGTGCGACGTTCCAACTTCGTCTACGGTTCGACCAAGGCCGGACTCGACGGCTTCTATCTGGGGCTCGGGGAGGCCCTGCGTGAGTTCGGAGTGGGGGTCTTGGTGATCAGGCCCGGCCAGGTTCGGACCCGGATGAGCGCGCATGTCAAGGAAGCACCGTTGACCGTGGATAAGGAGTATGTCGCCGAGCTTGCCGTCACCGCATCGGCGAAAGGCAAAGACCTTGTCTGGGCACCGGGTGCTTTTCGCTACGTGATGATGGTGCTTCGGCATATCCCGCGGCCCATCTTCCGCAAACTGCCGATTTGAGACCCCGGTGGGCAGGAGCGAAGCGACCCGGGATATGACGCCATTGCGAACCACCCTGGTCACTGTCACCCGGATGGTCGCGGCTGTGGTTGTGGCAGTTCTTGTTTCGGCAGCGGCTCTGGTAGCGATCTCACGGGTGGAGTGGCCGGCGTTCCCGTCGTCTAATCAACTCCACGCACTGACGACAGTCGGCCAGGTCTGCTGCCTCATTGGGCTAGCGGCTGTCGGTTTCGTCTGGCGGCTGGGCCGAGTGCGCCACTGGATTGCACAGCTCGGCGCAGCGGTGCTGCTGTCAGCTTTCGTTGTGGTGACCTTGGGCATGCCACTGGGTGCGACGAAGCTGTACCTGTTCGGGATTTCTGTCGACCAGCAGTTCCGAACCGAGTATCTGACCCGTCTTACTGACAGCAGCGCGCTTCGGGACATGACCTATGCCGGCTTGCCACCGTTCTATCCGCCGGGTTGGTTCTGGATCGGTGGCCGCGCGGCCGCACTCACATCAACCCCGGCCTGGGAGATGTACAAGCCGTGGTCCATTGTGTCGATCGCGATTGCCGTCGTGGTCGCATTCGTATTGTGGTCAGCCCTGATTCGATTCGAGTACGCCCTGGCCGTCACAACCGCGACGGCGGCGGTCACGATGGCCTACAACTCCACGGAGCCCTACAGCGCCATCATCACCGTGCTCATCCCGCCCGCACTAGTACTGGCGTGGTCGGGTCTGCGGGGCGGAAGACGGCACGGCGGCTGGGCCGCCGTTGTCGGCATCGGGCTGTTCCTGGGATTCACGGCCACCTTCTACACATTGCTGTTGGGCTACACCGCCTTCACGCTCACCGTGATGGCGTTGGTGGCCGCAATAGGCCGCCGAAGTCTCAGCCCCCTGGTGCGTCTTGCGGTGATCGCGGTGATCGCGGTGGCTATCGCCGCGATCACCTGGCTGCCATTCCTGATGCGCGCGGCACGCAGTCCGCTCGGTGACACCGGAACCGCCCAGCACTACCTGCCCGCCGATGGTGCGGTCCTGACCTTCCCGATGTTGCAGTTCTCACTGCTCGGGGCACTGTGTCTGCTGGGCACACTGTGGCTGGTATGGCGGGGATGGAGTTCGGTGCGTGCCGCGGCACTGGGAATCGGAGTGCTGGCGCTCTACGCCTGGTCACTGTTGTCAATGTTGACCACGCTGGCGGGCACCACCCTGCTCTCGTTCCGGCTCCAACCCACCTTGACCGTGCTGCTCGCGGCGGCGGGAGTATTCGGTTTCATCGAGATCACACTGGCGGCGGCGGGGCGGTGGAGTCGACGGGTGATTCCGCTCGCCGTGGCGATCGGCTTGATCGGCGCCATCGGCTTCAGTCAGGACATTCCCCACGTGTTGCGGCCCGATATCACCGTCGCCTACACCGATACCGACGGCAACGGCCAGCGCGGCGACCGCAGACCGCCCGGAGCAGAGAAGTACTACACCCAGATCGACGCTGCCATCCGCGAGGCCACCGGCAAGCCGCGTAACGAGACGGTTGTGATGACGGCGGACTACAGCTTTTTGTCCTACTACCCATATTTCGGCTTCCAAGGTTTGACGTCGCACTACGCAAACCCACTCGCCGAATTCGACAAACGAGCAGCCACCATCGAATCGTGGGGCAAGTTACGCAACGCCGAGGAATTCACCCGGGCGCTGGACGCGATGCCCTGGACTCCGCCGACGGTCTTCCTGATGCGCCGCAGTGGCGCGGCCGGCTCGTCAAACACCTACACGTTGCGACTGGCCGAGGATGTCTATCCCAACCAGCCGAACGTACGGCGGTACACCGTCGAGTTGGATGCGAAACTGTTCACCGAACCGTACTTCACCGTCACGAACATCGGCCCGTTCATGCTTGCCATCCGGAATCGCTCATGAACGCATCCGATCCCGCGATCCGGAACCGGACTCCCTACCGAACCGCCCGACTGGTGGCCGTCATCGCCGGACTACTCGGTGCAACGATGGCGATTCTGACGCCCTTTCTTCCGGTGAAGCAGACCACCGCACAATTGACCTGGCCTCAAAACGGTTCCCTGGACAGTGTCACGGCACCACTGATCGGTTATGTGGCAACGGATTTGACCATTGAAATCCCCTGTAGTGCGGCTGCCGGTCTGGCCGGGCCGGAAAATGCCGACAAGACCGTCCTGCTGTCTACGGTGCCCAAGCAGGCCCCCAAAGCGGTCGACCGTGGCCTGCTCATCCAGCGGGCGAACGGCGCGCTAGTCGTCGTGGTGCGCAACACCCCGGTTGTGGTGGCCCCGATGAGCCAAGTGCTCGGCCCGGCATGCCGGCAGCTGACTTTCACCGCCCATGCCGACAAGGTCACCGCCGAGTTCGTCGGCCTGACCAAGGGTCTCGACAGCGACGATCCCGGCGCACCTCTTCGCGGCGAGCGGGGCGGCTACGACTTCCGGCCGCAGATCGTCGGCGTCTTCACCGATCTGTCCGGGCCGGCACCGCCGGGTCTGG
>CALQLM010000292.1 GCA_943331415.1 Bifidobacterium breve | reverse complement strand
GTCGCAGACCGGACAGTGGACCGCGGCTCAACTGTTCGTAGAGCGTGGTGACGGGGATTGGCGGCGGCCCCTGGTCCTTATCGCCGGTCGTATCACTCTCGTCGATTCGAGAGGCGACGACATAGGCCTGCCGCCCGGCCGCAACCTCCTCGGCGATCCGCTGCCAGGCCCGGGTAAGCCACTGCGGCTTGTCGGCGATGAAGATGGTGTTGGTGGAAATCACCTGGCGGCCCCGGGGCAGTTCGCGCATCGTCGAGGTCTCCAGATCGCCGAAGACGGTGAGCGCGACGGTACGCGGAATCGGGGTTGCCGTCATCACCAGAAGGTGCGGCGTCAGACCATCGGGAGCCTTGGCGCGCAGACGATCTCGCTGTTCGACCCCGAAACGATGCTGTTCATCCACCACGACCAGCCCGAGTCGGGAGAACTCGACCGATTCCGACAGCAGTGCGTGGGTGCCGATCACGATGCCCGCCTGTCCGGTCGCGACCTCATCACGCACCTGACGCTTCTGCGCGGCCGACATCGACCCGGTCAACAGCGCCACCCGGGTCGCACCGTCCTCCCCGCCGAGTTGACCGGCCATGGCAAGCGGACCCAGAACATCCGCGATCGACCGGGCGTGCTGGGCGGCGAGGACCTCCGTGGGCGCCAGCAGGGCGCACTGATAGCCGGCATCCACCATCTGCAACATCGCCAGCACCGACACGATGGTCTTACCGGATCCGACTTCACCCTGCAGCAACCGATTCATCGGTTTAGTGCCGGACAACTCCGAGGACAGCACGCCAAGCACCTCGGTCTGGCCCGCCGTCAGTTCGAATGGCAGCCGCGCCGACAGAGCAGCGAACAACCCATCGGCCCGCGGCGGGGCGGGCGGCCCGGACGCGGCGAGTTCGCTATAGCGGCGCTGAGCCAGCGCCCACTGCATTCCGATCGCCTCATCGAAGGTGAGTCGTTCTCTGGCCCGCTGTCGCTCGACCTCATTCTCTGCCAGATGAATTGCCCGCAGTGCGTCGTCCTCTGACATCAGATTATGTTGCCGGACAAAACTTTCCGGAAGTGGTTCCGGGATCGGGTCGAGTACGTCGAGTACCTGTCGGACGCATGCGTAGATATCCCAGCTCTGCAGTTTTGCGCTCGCCGGGTAGACCGGGAAGTAGTCGCGCTCGAACGGTGACATGTCGAAATCGCCGTTCTGATCCTTGGCGGATGCCGCGATGGTCTTCAGCGACTTCGTTCCGCCGATCCGGCCCGACGGTGAGTTGAGAATCAGATACCCCGGATGGGTCAGTTGCATGACGCCACGGAAGTAGCCCACCTCACCGGAGAGCATCAACCGGGTGCCCTTCACCAACTGCTTCTTGATGAACTTGGCGTTGAAGAACGTCGCGGTGACCTTCGGCCGGCGTTTGGCAAGCGTGACGACGAGGTACTCCCGTCGCGGTGCGCGATTGGTCCAGCGGATATCGGCCTTCTCAATCTCGTCGATGAAGGTGATGTGCTCGCCTTCTTCTGGCGGTTCGGCGTCCTCGCCGAGCACCGTCATACCGTGGCTGTACTTGCGCGGGTAATGACGAAGCAGATCGTCGACGGTGCGAATGCCGAAAACGTCATCCAGTGACCGGGATGCTTTATCGCCCAGGATGGCGTCGAGTCGATCCGTCAGCGACACCACGGCTATTCGACCCCGATCAGGAGGCTGTCCCCCCGGTGTCCGGTTCGGTAACTGCTGAATTCGGTGCCGGGGTGACGGCGGTGGACATGGGCGGCCAGTGCGGTGGCGATATCGTCGCCTGCCGTCTCGGCGGCGGCGCCGATCAGGACGGTGACCAGTTCACCGCCCGAACTCATCAACAGGTCGATGAGCCGGGTGGCGGCCGCCACCAGGTCCTCGGCCACCACCACCACCTCGTCACCGGAGATCCCCAGGCCGTCACCGGGTTCACAGGTGCCGGCCCAGGTGAGCGCCTTCTCCGCGGCCAGGCGCACTGATCCGTGCCGCGAACCGGCCGCCGCCCGAGCCATCGTGTACCCATCGTCGACGGCCTGGTGGGACGGATCGTGGACAGCCAGAGCGGCCAACCCCTGGACCATCGACCCGGCAGGCAACGCCACCACATCGATGCCCCATCCGATCGCGGCGGTGCACCCCGCCACCAGGTCCTCGGCCGACACATAGCCGTTGGGCAGCACCATCACCTGCGCCGCACCGGTGTCAACCAGTGCCCGCAGCAGTTGCTCCGCACTGACGCCGTCGTCCGGATCGATCAGGTCGGCATCGGGACGCACGACGGCCGCGCCCTCCTGACCGAACAACTGCTCGGCTCCGTCCCCGTCGATGACGGCCAGCACCGCGCGCTGTCGGCTCCATCCGCCCGGTGACACCCGTCCGCCGGCCAGTGCGGAAACCCGGATCTTGCTCACCGCGCCGACAGCCAGTCCGGCCTCGATCGCCGCGCCCGCGTCATCGGTGTGCACGTGGACCGAGTAGCGCTCGGCCACCGAGGGCGCCAGCGCCACCGAATCGCCCAACCGCTCCAGTGCGCCGCGCAGATGGTCCACGTCGTCGGAGTCACAGTCGCTGACCAGATACATGACCTCGAATTGCGGCGCACCGGCCTCGGTGATGGCGTGGCCGGCTGTGGCCGGTCCGGGTTGGTAGGCGCGACGGTGCGGCGCGTGACCGGTGATGGTCGCGCTGAGTGCATCGAGCAGCACCAGCAGTCCGCGACCGCCGGCGTCCACCACACCGGCCTCGGCCAGCACCGGGAGTTGATCGGGTGTGCGCTCCAGTGCAATCGCGGCGGCCTCGCCGGCACCGGAGAGCACCTGGGCCAGACCGGCGCCCTCGCCGGCTGCCTGTCCGACCGCCTCGGCGGCGGCCTGCAGTACCGACACCACGGTGCCGTCCACCACCTCACCGCCCATTGCCGACACCACCAGCACGACCGCATGCCGCAGTGCGGCGGCCAGCAGTGCGGGATCGATATCGGCCAGGTCGCTGTCGGCCAGATCGGTATCGGCCTTGGCCTCAGCCATCACATCGGAAAGTCCGCGAAGAATCTGCGACAGGATCACCCCGGAATTGCCACGCGCGCCGTCGGCTGCGCCCCGCGCCAGTGCCGCCGCCACCTCAGCGACATCGCCGGAGGCCGCCGCGGGTTCCGCCTCGACCAACGCCGAGCGCATCGTGAACAACATGTTGGCGCCAGTGTCGGAATCAGCCACCGGGAAGACGTTGAGCCGGTTGATCTCATCGGCATGGCGCAGCAGGTCGCCGACGGCGGTGTGGGCCCAGTCGTGCAGGGCAGTCGCGTCCAACCGCCGGTCCGGCATCGACACCTCCTGATCCCTGAAGAACTCTGATCCCTGACACGCCCGGTGTTTCGGGTCAGCCTAGCCAGATCGCCCGACAGCCGATGTCACCCTTGGGGGCGGCAGGGGCGGACCCAGGTCAGGGAGGTGACCAGCGTTCCGGCACCCGTTTTGGCGTTGATCTCCCTGCCCCGGTATCCTGATCAGGTTGTC
>CALQLM010000291.1 GCA_943331415.1 Bifidobacterium breve | reverse complement strand
TTGACCGCCGTGGCGTGAGGCCCTGTGGGCGCGGGGGCAGAGCCGGGGTCGAGCACGTGGTTGACCAATGCGCCGACGGCGGTGTCATCGGCCAGTAGCACGTCGACGGCATCGTCTTCGGAGTAGTCACCGACGTCACGGACGAACTCGACGGCCAGCGCCAACTGATCGTGGTCGATGGCATCGGGCCCGTCGGCGATATCGTCCACCAGACCGTTGAGCACATAGACGTTGTCCTCGTTAACATCCACCCGCAGCGAACCGTCGGTGGCCGCGGTCCGGATGTCGTCATAGGTGCTCAGGTCCGACAGGTCGTGGTCATGCTCGTCGGCGAGATACCGCGCCAGGGCGCGCTCCGATCCGAACACGCTGATCCGACCGTTGCGGCCCAGGAACACCGGCTTGCCGTCGAAATAGCAGCGCAGTGTGTAGAAGGTGCCGCCGCTGATCATCACCCGCACCGGGTCGATGCCGACGTGCTCCCAGAAGCCCGCATCGCCGCCGAGCACCAGGCTCTTGCTGGCCGCGGCGACGCCGCTGTCCTCGGCGGTGTCCTCGTCGTCATCGTCCTGATCGACCTCGGCGGAGATGCCGGTGAGGCTCGTGCCGTCATCGGTGAAGGGTTCGTCGAGTTCGGCGGCGGCCTTGGCGACAGCGCCTGCGTTCACCTCGGGTGTGGTGACAGTCTCATCGACCGCGGTCAGTACGCCGTCCCAGCCGCGGGCGACGATTTCGCCGACGCTGTCCCAGCGCTTGAGGCCCGCCCGCCCGGTGAACTGTTCGATACCACCGGTCACCAGACCGAGGTTCGGGTTGCCGTTGAAGAACCGTGTCACCGCAGGCAGTTCGCACACCGCCCCGATCGAGGACACGACGGCCAGGGTGTTGGCGATCGCGCTCACCGCGGCCTCGGTGGGCTTCTCGGCCAGCAGTTCCTCCACGGCGATCAGGTCGGCGTGGTGGTCATCGGTCGGCGTCAGCTTGTGGGCGTTGGCCGTGGTCGTCGCCTCCCAGGCCGGGTGATCGGTCAGATCGTTGTCGGAGTTGGTCCGCACGAACGCCACCAGATCGGCCACCGACTCGAATACGTAGAGGTCGTCATCCTTGCCGAGGAAGCCCTCCCATTCATCACCGCCTTCGCGCCAGCGGGGGGCCCACAACGTGTAGAAGTCGCCGGCGGTGATGCCCAGCCGGACGGGAACGAGCTCTGCAGCCATGCCGCACAGCCTAACGACCTACAGTCTCGGCTATGGATGTGTGTGTCATCGACCACCCGCTGGCCGCTGCCCGGCTGACCACCCTGCGTGATGAACGCACCGATAATGCGGGCTTTCGGGGGGCGCTCCGCGACCTCACGCACATGCTCGTCTACGAGGCCACCAGGGATGCCCCGCGGGAGGAGTTCACCGTGCGGACCCCGCTGGCTGACACCGCCGGCAGCCGGCTGGCCAACCCTCCGCTGCTGGTGCCGGTGTTGCGGGCGGGCCTGGGCATGGTCGATCAGGCTCACGCGCTCATCCCGGAGGCCCGGGTCGGGTTCGTCGGCGTGGCACGGGACGAGACCACCCATCAGCCCGAGCCCTACCTCGAATCACTTCCGGCCGATCTGAGCACTCAGCCGGTGATGGTGCTCGACCCGATGCTGGCGACGGGGGGTTCGATGGTCCACACGATCGAACTGCTGAAGGGCCGGGGCGCGGTCGACATCACTGTGGTGTGCGTGGTCTGCGCGCCGGTTGGGGTGGCCGCGCTGGAGAAGGCGGCACCGCAGACCCGGCTGTTCACCGCGGCCATTGACGACGGACTCAACGACGTGGCCTACATCGTGCCGGGCCTCGGCGACGCCGGCGACCGTCAGTTCGGGCCGCGCTAGCCAGGCAGCCTGACCGGGCCGCAAGCGACCGGTGCGATACTTTCCCGATGCCGTTGGCCGACATCGCTGAGTCGTGGCTGGCTGCGCACTACGACGATCTTGTCGCCTGGCGCCGCCATATCCACCGCCACCCTGAGTTGGGTCGCCAGGAATTTGCCACCACCCAGTTCATCGCCGACCGCCTCGTTGATGCCGGACTCAACCCCAAGACACTGCCCGGAGGCGCGGGCCTGGTATGCGACTTCGGGCCGGAGTACGCCCCGCGCATCGCGTTGCGTGCCGATATCGACGCGCTGCCGATGGCTGAGCGCACCGGCCTGCCGTTCACTTCGGAGGTGCCGGGCGTGGCGCACGCCTGCGGCCATGACGCCCATACCGCGATGCTGCTCGGCGCGGCGACGGCGTTGGCGTCGGTGCCTGAACTTCCGGTGGCCGTCCGGCTGATCTTTCAGGCGGCCGAGGAGTTGATGCCCGGCGGGGCACTCGATGCGATCGCGGCCGGCGCACTGACCGGGGTGTCGCGGATCTTCGCCCTGCACTGCGACCCGCACCTGGCGGTCGGCAGCGTCGCCATCACGGCCGGACCGATCACCTCGGCGGCCGACTTCGTCGAGATCGCGCTGCGATCCAACGGCGGGCACACCTCGCGGCCACACTTGACCACGGATCTCGTCTACGGCATGGGCACGCTGATCACCGGATTGCCCGGAGTGCTGTCCCGGCGTCTGGACCCGCGCCACAGCACGGTGATGGTGTGGGGTGCGGCCAACGCGGGATCGGCACCCAACGCGATTCCGCAAACCGGCACACTGGCCGGTACGGTGCGCACCGCCAGCCGGGAGGCCTGGATGGAGATGGAAGGCCTTGTCCGCGAAACGGTTTCGGGATTATTGGCACCGCTGGGTATTGATCATTCGCTGCAATACCATCGCGGCGTACCGCCGGTGGTCAACGAGGAACGCTGCACCCAGATCATGACCCACGCCATCGAAGCCGTCGGGCCGGATGTGCTGGCCGAGACACGGCAGTCCAGTGGCGGCGAGGACTTCTCCTGGTACCTCGAGGATGTGCCCGGAGCCATGGCTCGCCTCGGCGTGTGGAGCGGGCAGGGCCCGCAACTGGATCTGCACCATCCCAGCTTCGACCTCGATGAGCGTGCCCTGGCCATCGGAGTCCGGGTGCTGGTGAACATCGTTGAACAGTCGGCGGGCTACGAGTGAAGCTGCTGGTGACCGGCGGCGCCGGGTACGTCGGCAGTGTGTGCGCGAAAGTCCTTCTGGAGAGCGGCCATCAGGTCGTGATCGTCGACGACCTGTCCACCGGTAATGCGGACGCGGTACCGGCCGGTGCGGAGTTCATCGACGGCGACATGATCGCGGTGGCGCGCACGGTGCTCGCCGACGGATCCGTCGACGGCGTGCTGCACTTCGCGGCGAAGTCATTGGTGGGGGAGTCGGTGGAGTTCCCGGAGCGCTACTGGCACGGCAATGTCGTCAAGACGCTGGAACTGTTGGAAGTCATGCGCGCCGCCGGCACCCCGCGACTGGTGTTCTCGTCCACGGCGGCCACCTACGGCGAACCGGAGTCGGTTCCGATCACCGAGGATTCGCCCACCCGGCCCACCAACGCCTACGGCGCCACCAAACTGGCGATCGACAACGCGATCACCTCCTACGCCCAC
>CALQLM010000290.1 GCA_943331415.1 Bifidobacterium breve | reverse complement strand
GCCGCCCGACATTCCGGCGAACATCGGGTACGCGGCAGCCGACCGGCATTTCCCGCAGGCCCGGATGAATCCGGAACTGCTGCTGATCGAAACCGATCACGATGTGCGTAACTCGGCGGACATGCTCGTCATCGATCGCGTCGCCAAGAACATCTTCCACATCCCGGGTGTGGGCCGGGTTCAGGCCATCACCCGACCGCAGGGAACGCCGATCGAACACACCTCAATTCCGTTCATGATCAGCATGTCCGGTGCGACTCAGACGCTGAACATGTCTTATATGCAGGACCGCATGAAGGACATGCTGAAGATGGGCGACGAGATGCAGGTGACCGTCGACCAGATGGAAAAAATGTATGGGCTGATGACTCAGCTCACCGGCGTCACCCACGACATGGTCGGCAAAACCAAGCAAATGGTGGCCGACACCCAAGACTTACGTGACCACATCGCTGATTTCGACGACTTCTTCCGCCCGATCCGCAACTACTTCTACTGGGAACCGCACTGCTTCGACATCCCGGTCTGCTGGGCTTTTCGGTCGGTGTTCGACACCCTCGATGGAATTGACAAGCTGAGCGACGATCTCGGTGCGCTGACTGTCGACATGGACCGTCTCGACGCCCTGATGCCCCAGATGCTCACGATCATGCCGCCGATGATCGCAACGATGAAATCAATGAAGACGATGATGCTGACCATGCAATCCACCATGGGTGGTCTGCAGGACCAGATGCAGGCAATGCAGGACAATGCGACGGCCATGGGGCAAGCCTTCGACGCGTCGAAGAACGATGACACGTTCTATCTGCCGCCCGAGGTCTTCAACAATGAAGAGTTCAAACGCGGAATGAAGATGTTCGTCTCACCGGACGGAAAAGCCGTGCGGTTCATCATCGCCCACGAGACCGACCCCGCGACCCCCACCGGGCTGGCGCTGATCGACAAGATCCGCAATGCGGCATTCGAAGCGATCAAGGGCACACCACTGGAAGGTTCCAAGGTCTCACTGGGCGGCACCGCATCGGCCTATAAGGACATGCAGACCGGAGCCAACTACGACTTGATGATTGCCGGATTGGCGTCGCTGTGCCTGATTTTCATCATCATGCTGATCCTGACTCGCAGTGTGGTTGCCGCCGCCGTCATCGTGGGAACCGTCGCACTGTCACTTGGTACGTCATTCGGTTTGTCAGTGCTGATCTGGCAGCACATCCTCGGGATGCCATTGCACTGGATGGTGCTGGCGATGTCGGTCATCATCCTGCTGGCGGTCGGGTCGGACTACAACCTGCTGCTGGTGTCGCGGTTCAAAGAGGAGATCCACGCCGGAATCAACACCGGAATCATCCGCTCGATGGCCGGCACCGGTGCCGTCGTGACGTCAGCCGGGTTGGTGTTCGCCTTCACCATGGCCTCGATGTTGGTCAGCGACCTGGTGGTGGCGGGCCAAGTCGGCAGCACCATCGCCCTCGGCCTGCTCTTCGACACCCTGGTGGTGCGTTCCTTCATGACGCCCGCCGTCGCGGCGTTACTCGGTCGCTGGTTCTGGTGGCCGCAGGTGGTGCGCCCACGCCCGGTGCCCCAGCCCTGGCCTGAGCCGCCCGTATCCCCCAGCGCAACCCAGCCGGAGCACCCGGATCAGCTGACACTGAGCGCAAGCTCGCAAGGAGGGTCATGATGAGAGATATGAACACACACCGGCTGCGCCGATGGGCTGGCCTCGCGATGGTGATCGCCGCTTCCGCGGCACTGTCGCCGGCGATCGCATCCGCGGATGCCACTGATGACTACCCGATCCCACACCGGATGATCATCACCGGCTGTACCGCCGAGCAGATCATGGCTGCCGCCCGGGATGTGGAGCCGGTCTACTACGAGCGCTACATGATCGACTACAACAACAAGTCGACGGAAGTCCAGCAGGCCGCCCGGGACTACATTCACGACTTTTTCGCCAAGACCCCCGCGGAACGCCGAGCCTGGTCGGAGCAGTTGGCCACCGACATCTACGCCGACCAGCTTGCGTTCCAGTGGCCCAACCACGCCAAGCTGTTCTTCAACAATAAGGGCGTGGCAGCCAACACCACTGATATCTGCCAGCAGTATCCGGCGGGTGACATGTCGCTCTGGGTGTGGTGAGCCCATGAGCCCCTCAGTGATTGACCAGTGGCTGCGCGTCATCGAGAACGGCCAGACCGATGAACTCGATGACATGCTCGCAGAGGATGCGGTGTTTTACTCCCCCGCGGTTTTCTCACCCCAGCACGGGCGGGCCAAAGCGGCGGCGTACCTGCGGGCCGCAGAGCACATGTTCGCCGGTACGAATTTTCACTACGTCAACACCTGGATCGATACCCATTCGGCCGTCCTGGAATTCGCCGCCGAGGTCGACGGCTTGGCCGTCGAAGGTGTCGACATCCTGCACTGGAACGACGAGGGCAAGTTGACTTCGGTCAAGGTGATGGTCCGCCCGTTCAAGGCGCTGCAGGCCGTCATCGCGAAAATGGCGGAGTTGCTCGCGGCTCAGTGAGCCCGAGCGCAACCTGGACCGCCCGATGGTTAACCACCTCGAATTCACCACCGCCCTCCTGCTGATCGCAGCGGGGCTTGTTGCCGGCTTCCTCAATACAGTGGCTTCCAGTGGCACCGCGGTGACTCTCCCGGTGATGATCGGTCTCGGTCTGCATCCCATGATCGCCAACGCCACCAACCGGGTGCCCGTTCTGCTGGGTTGCGCGGTGGCGGTATGGAAATTCCACCAGGCCGGCCAGATGCCGTGGAAGCCTGCACTCAAGCTCTCGGTTCCGCTGCTCTTGGGAGCAGTTGTCGGCCTGATCGCGGCGGAGAACCTCAGTGATATGCGGACCATCAGGGTGACGGTCTTCGCACTGGGAATAGCAGCGTTACTGGTGGTGCTCAACCCCTCGAAGTGGTTGTCAGCCGATATCGCCCAACCGGATCGGGCCACTGGTCCTCTGATCACGGTCGCCGTATTCGCGGTCGGAGCCTGGGCGGGGTTGATCGTTCTGGATTCAGCGACGTACATGCTGGCCGTTCTCGTTCTGATGGCTCACTTCCCACTCCGGGAGGCCAATGCCATCAAGGTTTTCGCTCTGGGCCTGGTCGCACTGCTCGGCGTCATCGTGTTCACCGTGAAGGGACAGATCGATTGGCTCTGGGCGATACCGCTCTCGGCGGGGTCGATCGTCGGATCGCGGGTGGGCGCCATGGTGTCGCTGGGGCCCAATGCCAGCAGGTGGGTGTACTCGATGCTGCTTGTTGTCCTGGCCGGAGAGGCCATCCGGCTGGGATTCCTCATTCTGTGATCAGAAAGTTGCCAGAGTGCAACCTAATGCCGTTGACATATTTTGCTGAATCAGACCGACTCGACCGATGTCGATCACACCGCTGGCGGCGTTCCGGCGCTGCAAGGCTGCAGGCTCTGGCTTTCGTTCCGCCCCTGGAAATCATGGTGCCAATGTGAGTAGAGTTCGGTATGCCCGTTGCTGGGCCGCAAGTATTCCGGGTTTGCCAGACTCGGCGATCTGTAGTTAGCCACAGGCAGGAG
>CALQLM010000289.1 GCA_943331415.1 Bifidobacterium breve | reverse complement strand
GGGCGGCGTCTCGGTGACGCGCGTCTCGGCCGGAGTTGAGCCTCCGGGCGTCGAGGCTCCGGGGGGCTGGGAGGCACCGGGGGGCAGGGGGACGCCGGGCGTCGCCTCGGGTGAGGTCGACGGCTCCGTCGTCGGGGCCTCGGTGTCCGTCGTCGTCGGAGTCGTCGTCGGAGTCGTCGTCGGCGGGCGCGACTGCACGGCGGTGCGGGGCGCCCAGGTGTAGGCGGGGTCGGGGATGAATCCGGGCGGCACGACCTCGGTGGCCGGCACCTGCTCGGGCGGCGCGGGTGCGGGCTGATAGGTGTCGAAGAGCCACCAGGTCGCGAAGAACGCAATCAGCAGCACCACGGTCGACGTCCGGACCCGGCCGCCCAACAGGAAGCCGGGCCAACTGCGGCCCTCACGGCGATCACTGGCCCGGCTCATTCCCGCTCCCCCTGGGTCGCGTCCAGTGTCGGTGAGTGATCACCGGAGGTGGCGATGCCGGCCCGCATCAACGCGGCAACGACATGCAACCGGAGTTTGCGGCCCACCTCGAATTGCTTACCCGGCAGAGTTCTGGCCACCATCTGCAAGTTCACGGTGTTCAGTTCGATGCTCTCGATACCCTTCAACTGAGGCTTATCCAGTAGCAGTTCTTTGAGACCGGGATCGTCCTGCGCGGCGTCACACACCTCGGCGAGAACCTTGTTGACGTGGACGAGGTCCGCGGTGGCGGGCACCGGGATGTCGATGACGGCGCGGGCCCAGTCCTTGGAGAAGTTCAGCGACTTCATGATCTGGCCGTTGGGGATGGTGTACATCTCACCCTCCGACGTTCGCAATTTGGTCACCCGCAAGGTGACGTCCACGACGGTGCCCATGGCCTCATTACTCGACCCCAGCGTCAGCTGCACCAGGTCACCGAACCCGTACTGCTTCTCAGTGATGATGAAGAACCCACTCAGCAAGTCCTGCACCACCCGTTGGGCACCGAAGCCCAGCGCGGCGCCCAGCACCGCGGCGGGAGCAACCAGCGAACCCAGCGGGATGGCCAGGATGGCGGTCACCTCGACGAACACCATGGCGGCCAGAAGGGCGATAGCCAGATAGGAGATCACCGAGGCGACGGCTTGGCGATGTTTGGCGCTCTCGGAGCGCACCAGGGCGTCGCTCTCCTGGAAGTTGGCATCGATGCGGCTGCTGATCCGCTGCGCCGTCCAACTGATGAACCGGGCCGCCAGGATCGCACCGATCAGCAGCAGGGTGATCGACAGTCCCCGGCTCAGGATCCATTCGCCGATGTCGCCATGCCAGAAGTCATGCCACACCTCGGCCATGGGAAGGGCTAGAAACTCAGTCTTCGTCATCTCGTCGATTACGCCACCGGATTCCCGCTTCGAGGAATCCGTCGATGTCCCCATCCAGAACTGCCGCGGGGTTGCCGACCTCGTACTCGGTCCGCAGATCCTTGACCATTTGGTAGGGGTGCAGAACGTAAGACCGCATCTGGTTGCCCCAGGAGCTACCGCCGTCGCCCTTGAGGGCATCCATTTCGGCGCGCTCCTCGAGGCGCTTGCGTTCCAGCAGCTTTGCCTGAAGCACCCGCATCGCAGACACCTTGTTCTGCAGCTGCGACTTTTCGTTCTGGCAGGTCACCACGATACCCGTCGGGATGTGGGTGAGTCGAACCGCGGAGTCGGTGGTGTTGACCGATTGGCCACCCGGACCGCTGGATCGGTAGACGTCAACGCGCAGGTCAATCTCGGGAATCTCGATGTGGTCTGTGGTCTCGGTCACCGGCAGCACTTCGACTTCGGCGAACGACGTCTGCCTGCGGGCCTGATTGTCGAACGGGCTGATCCGCACCAGTCGGTGGGTGCCCTGCTCCACCGAGAGCGTGCCGTAGGCGTAGGGCGCATGCACGGCGAAGGTGGCGCTCTTGATGCCGGCCTCCTCGGCGTAGGAGGTGTCGAACACCTCAACGCCGTAGTTGTGTTGCTCAGCCCACCGGATGTACATCCGCATCAGCATTTCGGCCCAGTCCGCGGCGTCCACCCCGCCGGCGCCGGAGCGGATGGTGACCAGTGCCTCACGTTCGTCGTACTCCCCCGACAACAGGGTGCGGACCTCCAGCACCTCGATATCGGCCTGCAGTGACTTCAGCTCCGCATCAGCCTCGGCCAGTGCATCCTCGGCGCCCGCGCCCTGTTCCTCGGCCGCCATCTCGTAGAGCACCGGTAGGTCGTCGAGTCGGCTGCGCAGGCCCTCGACCCGCCGGAGTTCGCTCTGGGCGTGGGACAACTCGCTGGTCACCCGCTGCGCGTTGGCCTGGTCGTCCCAGAGGTTGGGGTCAGAGGCGTCCTGTTCGAGTTTCTGGATCTTCGCGCGCAGCCCGTCGGTATCGAGCACCCGTTCCACCGTGGTCAACGTGGTGTCCAGGGCAGCGAGATCAGACTGTCGGTCGAGGTCCACGAGTCATCAGGTTACCGTCGCGGCTACCATCACTTCGACCACGAGGAGGCCAGAGCATGCGCCCGTATTTCGTCGCGATCGTCGGCGCAGGCCCGTCCGGGTATTTCGCGGCGGCCTCCCTGCTGAAGTTCGCCGATGAGTCCATCACCGGCGACGGCCCCGATGTGCGCCTCGACATGCTCGAGATGCTCCCCACCCCATGGGGATTGGTGCGTTCCGGTGTGGCACCTGATCATCCGAAGATCAAGTCGGTCAGCAACGTCTTCGAGAAGACGGCCTCGGATCAGCGGTTCCGCTTCTTCGGCAACATCGCCGTGGGCGAGCACGTCCAGGCAGCCGAGTTGGCCGAGCGCTATGACGCGGTGATCTACGCCGTCGGCGCGCAGTCCGATCGTCCGTTGGGTATCCCCGGCGAGGATCTTCCGGGAAGCGTGGCCGCCGTCGACTTCGTCGGCTGGTACAACGCCCACCCGCACTTCGCGCATATGGAACCCGATATCTCCAGCGGCCGGGCGGTGGTGATCGGCAACGGAAACGTCGCCATCGATGTGGCCCGGATTCTGGTAACCGATCCCGACGTGCTGGCGCTGACCGATATCGCCAACCACGCGTTGGACGCGCTGCACGCCCGCGGGGTCTCCGAGGTGGTCATCGCCGGCCGTCGCGGTCCCCTGCAATCGGCCTTCACCACCCTCGAACTCCGTGAACTCGGCGAACTCGACGGCGTGGATGTCATCGTCGACCCCGCCGATCTGGCGGCGATCACCGACGAGGACGCCGCCGCCGCCGGCAAGGTCGCCGTCGCGAATATCAAAGTGCTGCGCGAATATTCGACCCGCGAGCACCGTCCCGGACACCGCCGCATCGTGTTCCGATTCCACACCTCGCCCATTGAGATCACCGGCGACGGGCGGGTCGAGGGGATCGTGCTGGGCCGCAACGAACTCGTCACCGACGAGCACGGACACGCGGTCGCCAACGACACCGGGGAGCGCGAGCACCTGCCCGCGCAACTGGTGGTGCGTGCGGTCGGCTATCGCGGTGTCCAGCTGCCCGGGCTGCCGTTCGACGAGCGTGCCGGCACCATCCCGCACGAGGAGGGCCGCATCGCGGGGCGGGCTC
>CALQLM010000288.1 GCA_943331415.1 Bifidobacterium breve | reverse complement strand
CTGATGTGTTGCGTTGCGTCCCTGGAAGTGCGATCCCAGTGTGTAGCCCTTGATGGTTTTGGCCAGGATGACCGTCGGCTGGCCCTTGTGCTCCATCGCTGCCCGATAGGCGGCGTAGACCTTGCGGTAGTCATGGCCGCCACGCTTGAGATTCCAGATCTCGGCATCGCTCATGTTTTTCACCAGCGACTTGGTGCGCGGATCACGCCCAAAGAAATGTTCGCGCACATAGGTACCGTCGTTGGCTTTATAGGTCTGGAAGTCACCGTCTGGAGTGGTGTTCATCAAGTTCACCAGTGCGCCGTCCTTATCGGCTTGCAGCAGTGCGTCC
Organism: Bifidobacterium breve; assembly: GCA_943331415.1. Classification (GTDB taxonomy): domain Bacteria; phylum Actinomycetota; class Actinomycetes; order Mycobacteriales; family Mycobacteriaceae; genus Mycobacterium. The sequence continues at coordinate 3,266 of CALQLM010000288.1, read as the reverse complement.
CATTCGCGGCCCCAGACCACCTTGATGACGTTCCATCCCGCGCCCCGGAAGAACGATTCCAACTCCTGCACGATCTTTCCGTTGCCGCGCACCGGCCCGTCGAGTCGCTGGAGGTTGCAGTTGACGACGAAGGTCAGGTTGTCCAGTCCTTCCAGCGCGGCGACATGGGCCAGTCCGCGGCTCTCCGGTTCGTCGGTCTCGCCGTCTCCGAGGAACGCCCAGACATGCTGATCGGAGGTGTCCCTGATACCGCGATCGTGGAGGTAGTGATTGAACCGGGCCTGATAGATCGCATTCATCGGTCCCAGCCCCATCGACACCGTGGGGAACTCCCAGAAGTCGGGCATCAGTCGGGGGTGCGGGTAGGACGGCAACCCGCCGCCCGGATGGCTGTGCTCCTGGCGGAACCCGTCCATCTGATCCGTCGACAACCGGCCTTCCAGGAACGCACGGGCGTAGATGCCCGGTGAGGCGTGGCCCTGAATGAAGATCTGGTCGCCGCCGCCGGGGTGCGATTTACCCCGGAAGAAGTGGTTGAAGCCGACTTCGTACAGCGAGGCCGAGGAGGCGTATGTCGAGATGTGCCCGCCGACTCCGACGCCTGGACGCTGCGCCCGGTGCACCATGATCGCGGCGTTCCACCTGATCCATCGTCGGTAGCGGCGCTCGACCCCCTCGTCACCGGGGAACCAGGGTTCCAACTCGGTCGGGATGGTGTTGACGTAGTCGGTGGACGTGAGTGCCGGGATCGCCACCCGTTGCTCGCCGGCCCGCTCGAGCAGGCGCAACATCAGGTAGCGCGCTCTGGCCGGGCCGGAACGGGACAGCAGATCGTCGAAGGATTCCAGCCACTCGGAGGTCTCATCGGGGTCGATGTCGGGCAGATACGACGCCACGCCTTCGCGGATCACCCGAACACGATCGGATTCTTTCGGGCTGCCTGAGCTTTGACTCCGGTCATAACGCGCGAACTGGGCCGTCAACTTCCGCTCCTCGGTAGCCGGTGGAGGTAATGCCCGTCCTATGGTGCCGCACGCGGGGCGCTCGCGATGCAGAGTGGACCCAGACGGCACGCGAAATTCACGCTGCGCGCGTACTGGGCCGGTCAGGCGGTAACGTCTGCTTCTGTGCTGATCGGATCTCCGCATGGGGGGCGCCTCGCCGGACTGTTGGTCGCTGGTGCCGCAGTCGTCGCCCTGGGCGTGGCGGGCTGTTCCAGCGTCACCGGTGGGGACGCGACGGTCAATGCCTCAGATGCCCCGGCCTACCGCACCTCGATGTCGGTGTCGTCCTCGCAGTCGGCGGCCAGCAGCAGCGCCCGGGAATCTGAACGGCAGGCCTCGCTGACCACCGCGGCCATGCGCTCCAGCTGTGAGACGCTGTCGGGTTCCAGTGCCGACGCCATCGATGCGGTCAACGCTTATGTGAGCGCGTTCAACGAGGAGGGCGGCGACATCGAGGCCACCGAGGGTCCGGCCATTGACGGGCTGCTCCAGAGCGCGGAAGCGGTGAACAGCAGCATCAGCGACGTGATGCCTCCGGAACTCATCGACGCCTTCATCGCATGGGTTGACGGCGCTCAGGCTGCGGCTGATGCGATCAGCAACCAGGTGTCGGCCAGCGAGTTCAACCAGATCATCGGGGAGCTCAACGACGCTAGGTCCGAGGCGTTAAGCCTTTGCGACGCGACGTACTGAGCGACGGCATGCGACGATATGGCCAAAGACAGCCGGTTGAGAGGTGAAGGAGGTCCCGACGGTGGTCACCGCGGGTGACAGCGGGCGCAGCTTCGCGCAGAGGCTGGGCATCCACCAGGATCAGATCGTCCAGGAGTTGGGCTGGGATGAGGACTCCGACGATGACCTGCGGGCCAACGTCGAGGAGGCCTGCGGCAGCGAACTCCTCGACGAGGACGCCGACGAGGTCATCGACGTGGTGCTGCTGTGGTGGCGCGACGGTGACGGCGACCTGGTGGATCGACTGATGGATGCGATTGCCCCGCTGGCAGAAGACGGGGTCATCTGGGTTCTGACACCGAAGACTGGTAAACCGGGCCATGTGCAGCCGGCCGATATCGCCGAGGCGGCGCCCACCGCCGGTCTGATGCAGACGTCATCAGCCAATCTGGGTGACTGGGGCGGCAGTCGTCTTGTTCAACCGAAATCGAAAGCAGCTGGGAGACATTCATGACACTGGCAGTAGGAACCGAGGCTCCCGACTTCACCCTCAAGGATCAGGACGGCCAGCCCGTCGCCCTCAGTGACTTCCGGGGTAAGAAGAATGTGTTGCTGGTGTTCTTCCCGCTGGCGTTCACCGGCATCTGCCAGGGCGAGCTCGACGAGGTGCGGGACAACTTGCCCGATTACGACAATGACGACACCGCCACGCTGGCCATCTCTGTAGGACCGCCCCCGACCCACAAGATCTGGGCCACCGAGAGCGGGTTCACCTTCCCGGTGCTCTCGGACTTCTGGCCGCACGGTGCCGTTGCCCAGGCCTACGGCGTGTTCAATGCCGATGCCGGCTTCGCCAACCGCGGCACGTTCGTGATCGACCGCGACGGAGTCGTGCGATTCGCCGAGATGAACCAACCGGGAGAAGCCCGTGATCAGAAGGTGTGGACCGACGCTCTGGCGGCGCTGAAATCCTGAGCGATCGACAATCGCCCGAGCGGGTCGAAAAGTGACTGCGGAATAAGGCTGAAGTAGCCGCTTCGGGTATCGCCGGGCGTATGGTTTCCCTGTCAACGGATGATCGGGGGACACCCTCGAATGCGTGCGCCAGGGTTCGTCAGTCTGGTGGGGATGATCGCCGTCGCCGTCGGGCTCGGTTTGGCATCCGGGGGCGCCGGTGTGGCATGGGCCTCACCGTCTGACTCTGTCGAGTCAATCGATGTGCCGGACGCCGGGCGTCACGGCCCGTCAGCATCCGATGTCCCCGGGCAACGGGCTCGAGAGGGACGCCTCGCACGTCGCGCATCCGGGACAAGCTCGCTGCAGAGGGATCGTCGGCCGGTGGCCCGATCAACGCCGGGCGCATCGACGAGGGTTCGGGTGGTACCCGTCCCGGTCGGAACGCCCCCGGTGTCGGTCGCTGTTGCCTCCGACCCTCCCGTCCGGCAATCCGCCGTGATGGCACCGTCGGTGGCCGAGACGGTCTCGGTATCGTCGGCGCTTCCCCCGATGTCATCTCCGGCGGACCCGCCGGCGATGACTTCGGCCCGCGTGACGACCGCCAACTCGGTCGAGTCCGTTGCCACCGGCGTG
>CALQLM010000287.1 GCA_943331415.1 Bifidobacterium breve | reverse complement strand
GCATCAGCCGGATCGAGCGTCGACGTTTCCGGCCGGACATCCCCACGGGAAGAAAATCGACATAACTGGTGTGGTTCGTCGCCACCACCGCGCCGCCGCTGGCGGGGATGTTTTCCAAGCCCTGATAGGTGATCGTGATCCCCAGTGCACGCGTCGCGATGGCAGCAGCGATCTGCAGGGTGCGATAAACGGGTTCCATAGGTTATTAGTCCGAGGCCCCGGCGCCACGCTGCGGGCGTCGGGCAGCCCGCTCTGCGAGCTCAGCAGTTTCGAGATCGGCGGCATGGGCAAGGGTGGGCGCACCTCCACCGAGCCGGTGTGGCACCCAGAACTCACCGGGCGGGTACGGACCGTACGCGTCCTGAACGCTTTCAAGGAGATGCTGCATACGCGAGCGCAGCAGCGCGGTCAGCTCGGTCGCTGGCAGGCTGGGCATGATCGGCTCGCCGACGGCGATCGCGATCGGCACCTTGGGCCGCCACATCTTGCGCGGATGGTCCTTGGTCCAAATGCGCTGGGCGCCCCAGACGATGTGCGGGATGATCGGCACGTCGGCGGCGATGGCCATCCGCGCCGCTCCGGATTTGAACTCCTTGAGCTCGAAGCTGCGGCTGATCGTCGCCTCCGGGTACACCCCGACCAACTCGCCGGCCTCAAGCGCCCGCACCGCGGCGTCGAAGGAGGCTGCACCGCTGGAACGATCGACCGGAATGTGGCGCAGACTGCGCATGATTGGACCGGTGATCTTGTGATCAAAGACCTCTTGTTTGGCCATAAATCGCACCAAACGGGACGGCTTGCGGCGGTAGAACGGCAGGCCGGCGAAGGTGAAATCGAAATAGCTCGTGTGATTGATCGCCACGACCGCGCCGCCGGTGGCGGGCAGGTTTTCGATACCGGTGATTGTGAAATTGAGACCCTGAATACGCCACAGCAGACGAACGGCCGCGATCACAGTCCCGTATGCCGGCTCCACAGCGGTCAGCCTAGTGCACGGGCCGCTAAGCTCATGGGCAGTCACGTCGACCGCGGGGAAGGGTATAAGTGCAGGTCACCAGCGTCGGCCACGCCGGCTTTCGAATCGACACACCGGCGGGGAGCGTTCTGTGCGATCCGTGGCTCAACCCGGCCTATTTCGGATCGTGGTTTGTCTTCCCCGACAACAGCGACCTGGACTGGGCCGCCCTTGGCGACTGCGATTACCTCTATATCTCGCACCTGCATAAAGATCACTTCGATCCCGCACTCCTGGCTCAACACGTCAACAAAGACGCCGTGGTGCTGCTGCCCGACTTCCCGGTGCCCGATCTGAAACGAGAGTTGCAGGCACTGGGCTTTCACCAGTTCTTCGAGACCGAGGACTCCGTGAAGCACCACCTCAGCGGTCCTCACGGTGATCTCGACGTCATGATCATCGCGTTGCGCGCTCCTGCCGATGGGCCTATCGGCGACTCCGGCATCATCATCTCCGATGGAACCACCACCATCTTCAACATGAACGATTCCCGGCCACTGAGCCTGGACGTGCTCGCTGAGTTCGGCGGCGTCGATGTGCACATGACGCAGTACTCCGGCGCTATCTGGTATCCGATGGTCTACGACATGCCCGAACGCGCCAAGGAGGCTTTCGCGGTCCAGAAACGCCAGCGCGGAATGGACCGCTGTCGGCAGTACATCGCCGATGTGGACGCGACCTGGGTCATCCCCTCGGCCGGACCGCCCTGCTTCCTCGACCCCGAACTGCGCGATCTCAACGACGATCACGGCGACCCTGGAAACATCTTTCCCGACCAAATGGTTTTCTTGGATCAGATGCGGCAACACGGGCATCATGGCGGACTGCTGATGATCCCCGGTACGGTCGCGGATTTCACTGGTTCGCAACTGAACTCGCTTACCCACCCGATTCCAGTCGAAGCAGTGGAGAGAATTTTCACCACTGGCAAGGCTGACTACATCGCCGCCTATGCCCAGCGAGTGGCACCGGTACTGGCCAGAGAGAAAGCTGCATGGGCTCCAGCCGATGGCGAGCCGCTACTGGAACCGTTACGGGCGCGCTTCGAGCCGATCATGTTGGCCAGCGATCAGATCTGCGACGGAATCGGCTACCCGGTCGAGTTGAAGATGGGGCCCGAGACTGTCGTCTTGGATTTCCCTAAGCGCACTGTGCGTGAACCTGTTCCGGATGAAAAGTTCCGATACGGATTTGAGATCGCTCGTGAACTGGTACGCACGGTCCTACGCGACAACGAGCCGGACTGGGTTAACACAATCTTCTTGTCTACTCGGTTTAAAGCGTGGCGGGTCGGCGGCTATAACGAGTATCTGTACACCTTCTTCAAGTGCCTCACCGATGAGCGGATCGCATACGCCGACGGCTGGTTCGCCGAGGCACATGACGACAGCTCGACAATCACCTTGGATGGCTGGAATGTTCAGCGACGCTGCCCCCACCTCAAGGCCGACCTCTCAAAGTTCGGCGTGGTGGAGGGCACGACGTTAACCTGCAATCTGCACGGCTGGCAGTGGGATCTAGCGTCGGGCCGCTGCATGACCAGCAAGGGACATCCGCTGCGCTGTTCGCAGACATGACCCGACCACCGCGGCAGTTCTATGACGATGGCCTTGTGCAACTGGATGGACAGGTGCTCACGCTACGGCGCTACCACTTTCCGTCGGGCACCGCGAAAATCATTCCGCTGCAGACAATCAAGGGCTATCACGCCGAACCATTAGGCATGTGGCTCCAGCGTTTCCGCTTCTGGGGTACCTCAGATCTTCGACGCTGGCTGCCGTTAGATGCCAGACGGCCCACCCGGTCAACTCTCATCACCCTCGATATCCCGGGTGTCTGGCCGAGTCCCGCTTTCACCCCGGCTGAGCCTGCTGTGTTCCTCTCCCTCTTTGATGAGGTCTTGGGGAGCTAGAGGCCTTCGAACCCTGAGCTCTCCCATACGAGTTGGCGCAATTCGGAGAAATCGTCTCCGGCGGTGTCATACACCCGCACAATGCCCTCGTCGCCTGGCTTCAAGTAGGTCGTCTCACCGTAACCGGTATATCGAGTCGCGCCGATGCCGATCAGTACGTTGCGGGGCCGACCGCACGCCACCATTAGCGCACCGACATCCTCCAGAGGAGTGTCGGGTGAACCCTTCTGGTTGGCCAACCTTTCGGTGATCCAGTCGAGAAGCACCTCGCCGTAATAGGAGTAGCCCAGTAGCGGACTGTCGACGCCGTACTCATGATGTACACCGTCAGCGGTGCGCAGATGACACAGCAGTCGCAATGTTGCAGTGGGCCCTTCCGGTGTGAGGTCGTGGATGTCGAAGAACTCTCTCGCAACCCCTTTGGAGGCGGGTCCCCAGTTTTTCTTGTGACTGATCTTGGGTGCGTTTGGTCGGCGAATCGAGCAGTCGTTGAAGGCGCCCAACGCGAAAGGGCTCAGTGAGACGACGGTGTCGCCCTCCCAGGTGACCCGACACGCCAGTCCCACCTCAGGCTCGATTTGCAGGTTGAGCGGACCATCGGCTTCGGTCGTCGCCGGAACGATCAAAGCGTCATGGGAGAGCGGAAACTCGCCGAGGAAGCTGTCGTGGCCGGGGGCATACCAAGG
>CALQLM010000286.1 GCA_943331415.1 Bifidobacterium breve | reverse complement strand
GCCGTTCAGCCTCTCGATCAACGAATTGTCTGCGCTGGTCGGCACCATGCCCGGATTGGCGGCCGTGCATGACATCCCCATGCCGAAGGGCCGGGGGTTCATCTTCAATATGGTGTTCCCGGGCTTCTGGGGATTCGGTCCGATGAAACGATTTCGGGGCGTCTACGCCCTGCTTGAATTCGGCTGAGCGCGAAAACTATTCAGCTGAACTCGCCCTCGAGATAGCGCACCGCATCGGACTTACCAAGCCCGAGCCCACGGGCCACCTCTGCATAGGTATGCGCTGCGGCAGCCATGCTGGCGTCGGCGGGATCAGAACGAGCGACGTAGGTGCCCTTGCGGCCCCGGGTTTCAACGATCCCGGCGCTCTCCAACTCGCGATAGGCGCGCGCCACGGTGTTCACTGCCAATCCAAGGTCTCCGGCCAACTCCCGAACCGTAGGCAAGCGGGTACCCGCAGCCAGCCTGCCGTCTCGAACAGCGTCGATCACCGCACGGCGCAACTGATCGAACAGCGGTGCCGCCGAGTCGTGATCGACCCGCAGCCATCGCACCAGTTCTGCCACGTGATTCAGTATCGCCGATACCGGCTATCTTGGGGATGTGCGTATCGCGGTGCTCAGCGGGGCGGGGATCTCCGCCGAAAGCGGGGTTCCGACGTTCCGGGACGATGAGACAGGCTTCTGGTCAAAATACGACCCCTATGAGTTGTCCAGCACCGACGGATGGCAGCGCCACCCCGAGCGGGTGTGGGCCTGGTACCTGTGGCGACATCATCTGGTGCAAGAGGTCGCTCCCAACGATGGCCACCGCGCGGTGGCGGACTGGCAGGACTTCGCCGAAGTCACCGTGATCACCCAGAATGTCGACGACCTCCATGAGCGGGCCGGTAGCCGAACTGTGCACCACTTGCACGGCAGTCTGTTCGAGTTCTGGTGCGACACCTGCGGGTCGCGCTATCACCAGCCGCTACCCGATATGCCAGATCCGGAACTCGAGAAAATGCCGCCGTCGTGCGAATGCGGCGGGCTGATCCGACCGGGGATTGTGTGGTTTGGCGAGGCTTTGCCCGACGAATCCTGGCAGGCCGCCGTGGAGGCGGTCGCACACGCCGATGTGATGGTGGTGGTGGGCACATCGGGAATCGTCTACCCGGCGGCAGGCCTGCCGGAATTCGCGCTGACGCGCGGCACACCGGTGATCGAGGTCAACCCACAGCCCACGCCGCTGTCGGAATCGGCCACGCTGAGCCTGCGGGAGAGCGCCGGGGTGGCGCTGCCGACCTTGCTGCAGCGCTTGCCTGCTCTGCTCGGTGACTCGCCTACGCGTTCTTGACCGCTCGACCGAGCGCAATCTCGGAGACTGGAAGCGGAACCCAGGCCGGAAACGTCCACTGATGCCGTGCCGCTTCGACGGTGAATCCTGCCCCACTGATCGTGCGTTCAGTGTGGCGGTGAGTATGACAGTTGCCGGCGATCCTGGGCCAGACGGTGATATCCGCGAGACGCTGCAAACCCCCGCGCCAGCCCGAGCTGGCGACGTGCTCGAAGTAGCGCAGCTCCCCTCCGGGTTTGAGTACCGAATTCAGTTGGCGGAGAACCGCATCGGGATCATCGACCGAGCACAACACCAGCGAACAGACAACCGCATCGAACGGCTCGGTGGCGGGCATGCTTTCGATGGTGGATTCGATGACTGTCACCGGCACCGAGGCGCCGGCCGCGGCCTCACGGGCTATCGGCGCCAAAAGCGTTTCAGGTTCCAGCGCTACCACCTCAGCGACGGTATCCGGGTAATGGGCGAAATTGGTGCCGGTGCCGGCGCCGACCTCAAGCACTCGGCCGGATAGGCCCGCCAGGTTCTCGCCGCGCAACCTGCGCAACAACGGCGTCTCATGCGCGGACATCACAGTCCACATCCGCGCGAAGAACGGGTGGTCCAGTGTCTTGCCGGGGTTTGACGACTTCTCGGTCATTGGCCTCACCCTAGCCACGGGATCAGCCGGCGTCCCGAACCCCCACCGCCGCGCGGTGCCGGCCGCCGGTACCCATCCGCTCGGGCGGCTCTTCGCTGATACCGATGCGCTGGTGCAACCGGGCCAAGGGGCCCGGTGACCACCAGTTCCACCGGCCCATCACCCGCATGAATGCCGGCAGCAGGGCCATCCGGACCAGGGTCGCGTCGACCAGCACCGCCAACGTCAGGCCCAAGCCGAAGATCCGCATGAACGACACCTGGGCGGCGATCAGCGCAGCGAATGCGATCGACATGATCAACGCGGCCGCAGTTACCACCCGCCCGGTACGGGCAAGTCCCAGCGCCACGGCCTCGTCGCTACCGGCGTTCGTCTTCGGTAGCTCCAGCCAGTACTCCCGGATTCGGGCCAGCAGAAACACCTCGTAGTCCATCGAGAGTCCGAACGCCACGCAGAACACCAGCACCGGCATGTTGGCTTCCATCGTGCCGGTCGGCGTGGTGCCCAGCGCGCCCAGATGGCCATCCTGGAAGATCCACACCAATGCACCGAATGCCGCGGACAGTGAAAGCAGGTTCATCACAATCGCTTTCAGCGGCAGCACCACACTCCCGGTCAGCAAGAAGAGCAGCACCAACGTGATCACACCGATCAAACCCAGCACTATCGGCATCCGCGAGGTGATTGCCGCGACACTGTCCCGGTTGACTTGGGCACCGCCACCGATAAGCACCTCACGCCCAGCCGGTTCGGCTACCGCATGCAGCCGGTCAAGCTGGACTTTGGAGGCATCGGAAAAAAGTGCGGCCGTACTGCGCACGGAGAGAAACGCACTGCCGTCGGCCATCCCGGTGGGCGCTGAGGGTGGTCCGATCTTGTTACCCGCCACGAATGTGCCGCCGGGAGCGGATACCAGCGACACCTCAGGCACCTTGGACAGATCTGCGGCGTAGCGGTCAAACTCGGCCGGGCTGGCACCGGTGGCGTCCGGTATCACCATGCTCACAGCGGTGTTGAAGTTGCTCGCGAAGTCGTTTCGGAGTTGGTCGCCGACCTGATGGGCAGAGGCACTCTTCGGCAGCACGCGATCGTCAGGATTGCCGAATTCGATCCGCAGGAACGGAACCCCCAGCAGCATCAGCAGGGCGACGATCGCGGTGCCGACGGGAATGGCCCGTCCCATGACGAACTTCGTTGAGCGATACCAAAACTGCCGCTCCACCGGTTTGTCTACCGGCTCTGGGCGCCCCAGCACACGACGCACCAGGCGGCGGATGTCGAAAGACTCCAGCCGATCGCCGAGCACGACGATCGCAGCCGGGGTGACGATGACCGCGGCCGCCGCGGCAAACGCCACCGTCGCGATACCGGAGTAGGCAAACGATTTGAGGAAGTACATCGGAAACAGCATCAATGCGGCGAGCGACAACGCCACCGTCACCGCCGAGAACAGCACCGTCCGCCCCGCGGTGCTCATGGTGCGCACCAGTGCTGCCTCGCGGGTGGCGCCGGCGGCCAGCTCGTCGCGGAAGCGACTCAAAATCAGCAGGGTGTAATCAACCGCCAGCGCCAGGCCCAGAGCGGTGGTGATATTGAGCGCGAAGATGGACACCTCGGTGAAGCTGGTGATCAGACGCAGG
>CALQLM010000285.1 GCA_943331415.1 Bifidobacterium breve | reverse complement strand
CGCCCCGAGCAGAACGGCCAGGCTGCCGGCGCCGATCGCGATCCGGCGGCCACGGCCGACGTTGTGACCGCGGTCGATGACGGCGGCGGCTCCCTCGGTCATCACATCGCGGGCTTGGTGACGGTGACCGGCTTATCCCATTCCGACAGGGTCAGCTGCACGTTGTTGCCGTCGCTCTGGTCGATCTGCGCCTGCACCAGTTGATTCGGGGCGTCCTTCGCGATCCACGCAGTCGCGGGGATCGGGCCGCTGGCCTTCAGCGGAGGAATTAGTTTATTGACCGCGTCAGCGGTGACCTTGCCGGTGATCTTGACGGTCGGCACGCCGCCGATGGTCTCGAAGCCTTCTGAGGTGGGTTCGGAGAAGGCCGCGAGCATGTTGGCCAGACCCGCATCGGGATTGAGGATCACCGACGGGTCGTAGATCTCGACGGCCGGACCCATATCGAGCCAGCTGTTCGGCGTCAGTGCGGCGTACAGGGTCCCGTCGAGCACCACCAGTTCGATGTCGACATCGGCGCCACCCATCGAAATCGTGGAGTTGCCCTTGATGGCGACGCTGGGCACATTGGTGAGGTCGCCGGACAGCTTCTTCACCAGCAATCCGTCGATCTTGCCGTTCACGACGATCTCCAAGTGCGCACTGGTGAGCGTCTTGGTGGTCTGGATGGACTTCTGCAGCAGGCCCGCAGCATCCGGCAGGGCTTCGGATGACTTCGACGAGCACCCCGCGGCGATCAGGGCGGTAACGAAGAGGGCGGTAAGGGCGGCGAAGATTCTGCGGCTCGTCGACATTCCCTCATCGTAGTGGGTTCAGCGGGACACACCGGGGCCGTGACGCTCCGGTGGCGGGGCCGTCACCAGATCGGTATCAGGGTGAATAGCGATGGTGACCTCGGATTTCGAAATATGGCACTGCCTGATTAACAACGGCCACCGATGGCGGCGGTGGCCGGCCGATTCGGGGTCATGGCTAGATTGGGGCACGTGTTCACCGGAATTGTCGAGGAACTGGGTGAGGTTGTCGGCCGCGACGACCTCGGTGATGCTGCGCGACTGGTGGTCCGCGGGCCGGTGGTGACCACCGATGCCCGCCACGGCGACTCCATCGCCGTCAATGGGGTCTGTCTGACCGTGGTCGAGGTGCTGCCGGACGGAAAATTCAGCGCCGATGTGATGGCCGAGTCACTGAACCGCTCGAGCCTGGCCGCCGTCGAGGTGGGCAGCCCGGTCAACCTGGAGCGCGCCGCCGCGGTCAACAGCCGGTTGGGCGGCCATATCGTGCAGGGACACGTCGACGGCACCGGCACGGTGATCTCGCGCAGTCCTTCCGAGCACTGGGAAGTGGTGCGAATGGCGTTGCCGCGGGAGATCTCCCGCTACGTCGTCGAGAAGGGGTCGATCACCGTCGACGGTATCTCGCTGACGGTGTCCGGACTCGGCGAGGACTGGTTCGAGGTGTCGTTGATTCCCACCACGCTGGCGCTGACCACGCTTGGGCGTGCGCCGGTCGGTACCACCGTCAACCTTGAAGTCGACGTCATCGCGAAATACGTGGAGCGGCTGATGTTCCATCACGACGCCACTAGCGGTGACAAAGACACGCAATAGCCCGATAGCAGCCACTCGACGTTCGCGAACATACGCCCTGAGGTGCTGCGGTCTATGGTCTAGCCGATTCCGTCCAGCATCTCGGCGCGCTCGGCCAACGCGGTCAATACTTCGCCGAACTCGCGCGCCTGGGCTGGTGTCAGGTCGACCACGATAGGCAACTCGGTACCGCCGATGACCTCGCCGCTGTCGACGCGAACCGCGACACCGCTCACAGTTGTGCCGTTGCGATGCTGGACTCCGGTCAGCAGAGCCGCCACACCGCCGACCATCACCGGATCGGCCCCGTACACGCGGTCATTGAATTGCGCGTCCCAATCGCCGACCCAGGCAGTGCCAGGCGGTGGGGGCGGGGGCATCGTGTTATCGGAACCCATGGCTGAATGCTCTTCCTGTCAGCTCAATCATATTGAGCTCTACAGACATAGGACCCCGGGCCGGGGTCATCCAGACATCGGCATCGCCGGGCTCGATCACCGGCGTCGACTATCGGGAGCGGAACGCGGGTGCTGTGCGGTTCGGGACGGTGGGATCGGTGCGGGAACCTGCCGGGCTGCGCCGAGCGGAGACCCGCGGCGGTTCCGCGACATTCGTGATGCCGTCCCGCACCGGCGGCCCGGTATCACCTGATCCCGCGGAATCCGTTATCGCTGTGCGGTCCACTTCGCTCGCAGTTGGCGCCGCGGTACCGGATGTGGTCACCGGCGAGTTGGCCGCCTCCCACATCGCACGACCCTGTTCGATAGCGGCGTTGAGTTCCTCTTTCACCCGTTCGAAATCGTCACGCGGGATCAGCTGGGCCTGCGTGGGTTGTCCGAAGGGGGTGCTGCGGTCATAGCCGGCTTCAACAAGCACACGCATGGCCGGCTCGAGGGCATCCATCAGTAGCGGGTTCGCACCGAGATCACGCAGGGGCCGCAGCAGGGGCAATTGCTCAGCCGGGATGAAGTAGTAGGTGGTGTCACCCCATTGCTGGACAACGGTATTGGGGTGATAGTCCGTGTCCGCGGGGTTCAGCGAGACGTTCGAGTAGTCATGCGCGCCATAGAACAGCGCCACCAAGGCGTTCGCATCGGCGAAGACGTTAAGCGGGTAACTGGGAAAGTCGGCGAACAGATCGTATTGTCGCGCCACGTCGATCGTCGTGAACGACGTGTTCGTCGGCGCCGCCGCGGAGAAGGTCCACCCCAACTTCTCAATGAAGGCCCCGGTGAACCGCGCGTTGAGGCCACCATTCGGGCGATTCAGGTTGGCGAGCATCACAAACGACACCTCCGGCGTATTCGTGCCGCTTGCGGCCGAGTCCGCCAGGCGCCGCTTCGCCGCCGTGGCGATCACCGCGCTTTGGGAGTAGCCGAAGACCACCGCCGGGTTGTGTTGTGCAGTGATCGCCTCGCCGATCACGTCGGTTCCGCCCAGGACCGAGAGGTCGAAGTACATGTCGTCGGAACCGGTGAACGGCCAGAACTGCGCGGGGGTCGTCACCGGGATCTCGGTGTAGTCCCCGCCCAACGTCGGCTGGATGTAGTTGCGCACGGCCATATCCATCCATGCCGAATCCACGACATGCATATTGGTGCCGGTCATGATCAGGGCACTGGCGGCGAGTAGGTCGATATCGACCACACTCTGAGGCCCGGGTTCGACGGTGCTGGCGGCACCCACTGCCGCGGCGCAGCAAACCAGCGCGGCGGCACCACGTCGCAGCCCGTACCAGGCACACCGGTTCCGCGGCGACAGACCGTCGACAACGCCATCAGCCACGCTGGATTTCCTCCATTAATGTCCCCGCTGCCGTTGTCCCCGCCGCAGCCTCCGAGATAATTCTATCTCCGGAGGGGTCTCATTTCCTGCCAGGCAGCAACCGCCGGGCGGGTGAACCGGGGTGAAAAACGCCAGCGAACAGGCCATATTGACGATGCCAGCGGCGCGTCGCGGGCAGCGACGATATCGGGCGGCAGGCATGGGGGAGGGTCTTTTCTCGGTTGCGGGCTGCTGTACCGGCGGCCCTG
>CALQLM010000284.1 GCA_943331415.1 Bifidobacterium breve | reverse complement strand
AACGCCCAGGCCTGGCACGTAGTGCTGGTCAAGGATGCCGACACCCGGACCCGCCTCCGCGATCTTTATCTGCCGGGCTGGCGCGACTACCTGGCCATGGGTGCGGCCGGCCTGCGGCCGTGGGCTCCGGGCAACGACGTCGACACCGAGGCCGCGGCCACGGCGGCGGCCTCCGACGAACTGCGCGCCGCGGCCGGCCAGGGCTTTGCCGCCGACCTCGACCGGGTGCCGGTGCTGCTGGTCATGTTCGCCGATCTGCGCGCACTGGCCGCGGTCGATCGCGATCTCGACCGGTACTCCTTCGCCGGCGGGGCGTCGGTGTACCCGTTCGCGTGGAGCATCCTGCTGGCGGCCCGGGCCGAAGGTCTGGGCGGTGTGCTCACGACGATGCTGATCCGGCAGGAGGAATCGGTCAAGGCGATGCTCGGCGCCCCAGACCACTGGGCATTGGCCGCCGCGATCGCTCTGGGCCACCCGGTGCGCCAGCCTCGGCGGCTGCGCCGTCAACCCGTCGCGTCCTTCGCCACGGTGGACCGTGTGGACGGGCCGGGGCTCGGCGGGGCGGGGATCGGCGGGCCGGAGTCGACTGTCTGATCGGTCACCGACGGTGTGGTCACGCCGGGATTTCGGTTGCGTCGTGGTGTCGGCCGACTACGCTCACAACTGCAGAGAAAGTCAGGAGAACAGCTGTGAGCACCATGGAACTCAGCACCGTCGAACAGAGCCGCAAACTCGTCACCGCGATCCCCGGACCGGTCTCCACCGAACTGGGCAAGCGCAGGGTCGCCGCGGTCTCCCGCGGCGTGGGCGTCACCATGCCGGTGTTCGTGGCCCGCGCGGCCGGCGGCATCATCGAGGACGTCGACGGCAACCGGTTCATCGACCTGGGCTCGGGTATCGCAGTCACCACGATCGGCAACTCCTCGCCTCGGGTGGTGGATGCGGTCCGCGAACAGGTGGCCGACTTCACCCACACCTGCTTCATGGTGACGCCCTATGAGGAGTACATCGCCGTCTGCGAGCACCTCAACCGGCTCACCCCGGGGTCGGGCGAGAAGCGCACGGCGCTGTTCAACTCCGGCGCCGAGGCGGTCGAGAACGCTGTGAAGATCGCGCGCTCCTACACCGGCCGTAGCGCGGTGGTGGCGTTCGATCACGCCTACCACGGCCGGACCAACCTCACGATGGGCCTGACCGCCAAGTCGATGCCCTACAAGAGCGGCTTCGGACCGTTCGCGCCGGAGATCTACCGCGCACCGATGTCCTACCCCTACCGGGACGGCCTGATCGACAAGGAATGGGGCACCAACGGGGAGCTCGCCGCCGAGCGGGCCCTGACGGTGATCGACAAGCAGATCGGCGCGGCCAACCTGGCGGCCATCATCATCGAACCCGTCCAGGGTGAAGGCGGATTCATCGTGCCGGCACCGGGATTCCTGCCCGCGCTGCGCACCTGGTGCACCGAAAACGATGTGGTGTTCATCGCCGACGAGGTGCAGAGCGGTTTCGCTCGCACCGGGGCGATGTTCGCCTGCGAGGACGAAGGTATCGAGCCCGACCTGATCGTCACGGCCAAGGGCATCGCCGACGGCCTGCCACTGTCGGCGGTGACCGGCAAGGCCGTGATCATGGATGCGCCTCATGTGAGCGGGCTGGGCGGGACCTATGGCGGTAACCCGTTGGCGTGCGCCGCCGCGCTGGCGACTATCGAGACCATCGAACTCGACGGGTTGCTCGCGCGTGCCAAGCAGATCGAGAAGCTGATGAAGGACAAGCTCCACCGGATGCAGGCCGATGACGATCGGATCGGCGACGTTCGTGGACGCGGTGCAATGATCGCCGTGGAGTTGGTGAAATCAGGCACCGCAGAGCCGGATCCGGATCTGACCAAAGCGCTGACCACGCTGTCACACGCCCAGGGTGTGCTGGTGCTCAGCTGCGGCACTTTCGGTAACGTGCTGCGTTTCCTGCCGCCATTGACGATCAGCGACGAGTTGCTGCTCGAGGGGCTTGATGTTCTGGCGGAGATCCTCGCCGGTATCTGATCGCAGGGATCGCTACGCCGCAATCCCGAGTGCGAGTAGCGCGACGGTGATCAGTGGGAAGACGCCCTGGATGACGGCGGAACGCGTCATATCGCGCGAGGATGCAATCAGCACGAAGGCTGCCGCCAACATCGAGCCGACCCCGGCGAACACCAGGGCAGCGCCGACGGCCCTGTGCCCCACAACAATTGCGGCGATTCCCGCACCCGTGATGACGGCCAGGAACAGGTTGTAGAAGCCCTGGTTGAACGCCAGCATTTTGGTGGTCTGTGCCTCGTCTGCGGTGGTACCGAACACCGCGCGGGTCCGCGGAGTCGTCCAGGTCACCGACTCCATCACGAAGATGTAGACGTGCAACACCGCGGCCAGTCCCGCACATATGAGCGCAAGGGTGATCATCGGATCATCCCCCTACTCGAAGAGCACCGGTTGCCCGAATCCGCCCGCTCCGGGCGGCGGCGTCATACCCAGATGCGTCCACGCCTGCGGGGTGGCGACCCGACCCCGCGGAGTTCGCGCGATCATGCCGGCGCGCACCAGGAACGGCTCGCACACCTCCTCGACGGTGGCAGCCTCCTCGCCGACCGCCACGGCCAGAGTGGATACCCCGACCGGCCCACCGCCGAAACTACGGGTCAACGCCGACAGCACCGCGCGGTCGAGCCGGTCCAGACCGAGTTCGTCGACGTCGTACACGGCCAGCGCGGATTTTGCGATATCACGGGTGATCACGCCGTCGGCACGAACCTCGGCGAAATCGCGCACGCGGCGCAGCAGGCGGTTGGCGATCCGGGGTGTGCCTCGCGAACGACGGGCGATCTCTGACCCGGCGTCGGTGCCGAGTTCGATACCCAGGATCCCGGCCGAGCGCGACAGCACCCGCTCCAATTCGCTTGCCTCGTAAAAGTCCATATGCGCGGTGAACCCGAAACGGTCACGCAGCGGTCCGGTCAGCGCACCCGAGCGCGTGGTGGCGCCGACGAGAGTGAACGGCGCGACCTCAAGCGGAATCGACGTCGCTCCGGGGCCCTTGCCCACCACGACATCGACCCGGAAGTCCTCCATCGCCAGATACAGCATCTCCTCGGCGGGCCGGGCGATCCGATGAATCTCGTCGATGAACAGCACATCGCCCTCGACGAGGTTGGACAACATCGCCGCAAGATCACCCGCGCGTTCCAGCGCCGGACCGGAGGTGACCCGCAGTGATGAACCCAGTTCGGTTGCGATGATCATCGCCAGTGATGTCTTACCCAGCCCTGGTGGCCCGGACAGCAGAATGTGATCCGGTGTGCCGCCACGGTTCTTGGCACCTTCGAGAACCAACTGAAGTTGCTCCCGCACCCGCGGCTGGCCGATGAACTCCCCCAGCGACCGCGGCCGCAGGCTGGCGTCGATGTCACCCTCGCCGACGGTGAGTGCCGGCGAGACCTCCCGTTCGGGCTCATCGACATCGTCGTCTTCGAAGCGGCCCATCAGTTACTTCTTCCCCAGCAGCGACAGCGCCGCACGCAGCGCACTGGACGTGGTCGCGTCGGGATCGTCGGCCAGGACCTTGTCACATGCGTCCTCGGCCTGTTT